>CAZFKF010000156.1:0-8426 GCA_964518805.1 uncultured Planctomycetaceae bacterium
AACCCGCCGCAACAGTGCAGCATCACCTTCAGGCCGTACTGATGGCCGAGGTCGACCAGCCGCGCCAAGTGGGGGGCGAAGAACCGGCGGAACATCGAGTCGCGGAGCAGCGGTCCGGCCTGGCTGCCGAAATCGTTGCCGATGAAGAAGATGTCGATCGCGTCGGCGGCCGCGTCGAAGATCCGCTGGCTGACTGCGGCGTAGTAGTCGACCAGATGCTGGATCACGGCGTCGATCCACGCCGGGTCGTCGTACATCTGGTAGTACGTTTTCTCCATGCCCACCAGGTCGATCAGGTCGTGCCAGAAGGGCGACCACTCGCCGCCGAGGATCGCATAACGGCGATCGTGCGCGACAGCCGCGGCGCGAATCTGCGAGACGTCGATCCAGTTCGGGTCGGGCCAGGGATAATCGTGGATCTGCTGGAGGGTCGCTTCGGCCAGCGGGTGCGACAGGGGCTGTCCGTAGCCCACCCCCTTGCGTTCGATGCCGAACACCGTGCGCGTGACGGCGCCCGGCGAGAGCGGAACCTCGGGCCCGGCGTAACGGCCGAACACGCGGCGGAAATCGTCGCCCAAGCGTTGCCGAAGTCCCTCGTCGTCCAAGCTCAGGGTCTGCTTGGCGCTTTCCCAGAATTCGGTCGAAGCCCCGCACCAGGCCGGCACGCGGTCGGGCTCCTCGTGGGCGAATGCGGCGAGCACGCGGTCGCGAGACGTCATGACTCCTCCTCCATCGGATCGCCTGGAATTGTACCGAACGCACGCGACGCCCGTCGGGCGTTTTCAGGGCCACGAGCCGCCGGTCGCGGCACACCGACTGTCTCGATCTCTGTATCGGCGGTCCGCCGCTAGTCGAAATGGCGGATCGTCCGCGCCAGCGCTTCCGCCTGGCGGTCGATCGTCTCCTGGTCGCCGTAGTTGGTCTTGAACTGCATCAGTCGAGGCTGGATCCGCTCGGCGACCGGACACAGGCCCGGCTCGTATTTCCGGCCCAGTGTTCCGTCCTGAAACACGGGTTCCAGGTAGGTGAGGCCCCAGGCGCCGTAGAACCAGTCGCCGTCCAGTTCGACGAACTTGTCGAAGAACTGGTCCCACGAAGGCCCCTCTCCGTTGGGTGGAAGGCAGACGACATAACTCCAGTAGCAATGCTCGCAATCGTCCGGCACCCGCTGCGGCGTCAGCCATTTGCAGGAGCGGACAGCTTCGTCGAGGGCCATGGCTGCCCGCTTTCGCCAGGCCACAAGCTCTTCCAGGCGTTCCAACTGCGCCAGGGCCACGGCGGCGCAGAGGTCTGACATGCGGTAGTTGAAGCCCAGGCTCACGTGGCGTTTGAAGCAGGGGCGGACGATGGCCCGCTTATCGATCTTCGATTTGCCCGCCCCCGCGCCCACCAGGCCGTAGCCCAGGCTGGCGAACTTGGCGATCCGATCGGCGTATTCGAGGCAGTTGGTCGTGACCATGCCCCCTTCGCCGCTGGTGATGTGCTTGGAGTTCTGGAAACTGAAGCTCGCCATGTGGCCGATCGATCCGGCCGTCTTCCCCTTGTAGCGGCCGAGGAAGCACTGGGCATCGTCCTCGATGACCACCAGCCGGTGCTCGTCGGCGATCGCCATGATGGCGTCCATGTCCGGCGACAACCCGTAGAGCGCTACGGGGATGATGGCCCGCGTCCGCGAGGTGATCTGGCGGCGCACGCTGGCCGGATCGATGAGGAACGTCTCGGGATCGACGTCGGCGAACACCGGCACGGCCCCCTGGTGCAGCACGGCCAGGGACGTCGAGGCCATGGTCAGGGGCGGGACGATGACTTCGTCGCCCGGCTGCACGCCTGCGGCCACCAGCGCCGAATGCAGGGTCGCCGTGCCGTTGGCGTGGCTGACGGCATAGCGGCAGTCGAACTTCTCGGCGAACGCGGCCTCGAGCCTGGCCGTGAAGTTCACGCTGGCAGCCCCTGGAAACCCGCTGTCCAAGAGCTGTCGAAGATACTCATACTCCTTGCCACCGATTCGCCAAGAGCGTCCCATGAAGCTGGCTCCTCTTCCTCGCCGTTGCAGTTGGCCCCGGACTGGTAGGGCGGACGGAGCGCAGCGACGCCCGCCGGATCGGCTGTCTCGGGTCCGGCGGACCTCACTTCGTTCGGTCCGCCCTACGTCGCTTTCGTACCGTTTCTTCCTCGTTGCACCCGGCGCCGCGGTAGTGTACCATGGCTCCGCCCTTGGTGCGAGCATCTCCGTATCCTTCAGGCCGATGGGGAACGCCCGTGAACGTCGCGCGTCAACTAGCTCCCTGGGATCTGGCCGTGATCGGCCTCTACGCGTTGGGGATGCTTTCGGTCGGCTGGTACTACTCGCGCCGCACCAAGACGCGCGAGGATTACCTGCTCGGCGGCCGCACGATGAAGCCGCTGGCGGTGGGCGTCTCGCTGTTTGCCTCGCTGATGAGCACGATATCGTACCTGGCGTGGCCGGGCGAGGTGATCAAGAACGGGCCGATGTACATCAGTTCGCTTCTCGCGTACCCGTTGGTCGGCGTGGTGGTCGGCTGGCTGATGATCCCGTTCATTATGCGGTTGAAGGTCACCAGCGCCTACGAGATTCTCGAGTTCCGCCTGGGGCCCGAGGTCCGCACCGTGGGGTCGCTCTTGTTCCTGCTTTTGCGAATGCTCTGGATGTCGGTGATCGTGTACGCGGCGAGCACCCAGGTGCTGGTGCCGCTGCTGGGCTTGGACCCCGAGACGACGCCCATCGTGTGCGGACTGCTGGCCCTGGTGACCGTGATGTACACCGCCATGGGCGGGCTCCGCGCGGTGGTGATCACCGACCTGATCCAGAGCGCGATCCTGTTCGGCGCGGCCATCGTGACGCTGGTGACCGTCACGGTGAGCCTTGGCGGGGTGGACGCGTGGTGGCCGAGCCATTGGCAAGCCCATTGGCCCGAACCGCGCTTCGGGTACGATCCCGAGGCCCGCATCACGATGTTCAACGCCATGCTGGCGGCCTTCACGTGGTTTGTCTGCACCTCGGCCTCGGACCAGATTGCCATCCAGCGCTATCTGGCCACCCGGGACGCCAAGGCGGCGCGGACCGTGCTCTTCACCTCGCTGGCGGCCGACGTCGTGGTGGCGTTGATCTTGGCCGCGGTGGGTTTCGCGCTGCTGGCCTATTTCCAGGCCCATCCCGACCTGCTCCCCGGCGGCCAGATCGCGCTCAAAGACAGCGACAAGCTCTTTCCGCAGTTCATCACCATCGGCCTTCCCACGGGCCTCAGCGGCCTGGTGGTTGCCGGGCTTCTGGCCTGCGCCATGTCGGCCCTTTCCGCCGGCGTGAACTCCACCAGTTCGGTCATCGCCGTCGATTTTCTGGACCGCTTCGGCAACCGCGGGGGCCAGCCCTCCGAGGCCGATCGCGTTAGACGCGTGAAATACATCTCGGTGTTCGTGGGCGTGGCGGTGGTCTGCCTGAGCCTGCTGGTCAACAAGGTCCAGGGCAACCTGTTGGACATCTGCTACAAGGTCGTCAACCTGTTCACGGCGCCGCTGGCCGGCCTGTTCTTCTTGGCCATGTTCGTGCCCTGGGCCAAGAAGGCCGGCGCGTTGGTCGGGGTCGCCTGCGGAGTGGCCACGGTGGTCACCATCTCCTATTGGCGAGAAATCACCGGCAGCCAAGGCATCAGCGTCCTTTGGGCCATGCCCCTCAGCCTGCTGGTGGAGGTTGGGGTGGGGGCCCTTGTGAGCCTGATCCCGATCGGACAGCGGCCCGCTGCCCCCGATGGATTCCGAGGAGAACCATAGCCGGCGCGGGGAATTCGGCACTTCCTGGCGCCCTGAAACCATTTCGAGGAGCCCAACCCATGCGACGCGCGAATCGATCCCCGTCCCACAACTCGCGGCGGACCTTCCTCAAAGCGACCGGCGCGATGACGGCCGGCGCCTGCCTGGTCCGCACCGCCACGAGCGCCGAAGGCGAAGCCCTGGCCGTCAAGGGCGGCCCCAAGGCGGTCACGGCATCGCACCAGGACGCCACCACGTGGCCGCGGTATGGGGCCGAAGAGGAGCAAGCGGTGCTCGAACTCGTGCGCAGTCCCAGCTACGCCCCCATCGATGCCTTGGAAAAGGAATGGAAGAAGCGGTTCGACCTTCCCTACTGCAAGGCGCACTACAACGGCACCAGCGCGATCACGGCCATGTTCTTCGCCCTGGACCTCCCGCCGGGCAGCGAGGTCATGGTCCCGTGCTCGACGTTCTGGGCCACGATCATGCCCATGCGGTTCTTCGGCCTGGTGCCCGTCTTCGTCGACATCCATCCCCGCACGCTCAACTTCGACGTCGAGGACGCCAAGCGCAAACTGACCAAGAACACCAAGGCGATGTTCCCCGTCCACTACGTGGGCCTGCCGGCCGACATGGACCACATCGCCGAGTTTGCGCGGCAGAAAGGGCTCATCGTCCTGGAAGACGCCTGCCACGCGCACGGGGCGTCGCTGCACGGCAAGCCGATGGGCACTTGGGGCCGGATGGCCTGCTTCAGCTTCCAGGCCAGCAAACCGCTGCCGGCGATCGAGGGCGGCATGGGCAACTACCAGAGCCGGGAAGACTACGAGCGCGCCGCAACGCTGGGGCACTACGAATGCCCGCCCCAATTCCCCGCGGACAGCAAGTACGGCAAGTACGGCGGCACCGGCCTGGGCCTGAAACTGCGCATGCACCCCATGGCCGCGGCCCTGGCCCGCTGCCAACTCAAGAAGCTCGCCAAGCAGAACGGCGACGGCATCGCCCAGACCCGGCGGCTCAACGACCGCCTGATCCGGTTGCCGGGCCTCTACGAGCAGCAGAACCGGCCCGACGTCCAACGCGTGTTCTACAACCAGAACCGCTTCCTCTTCAACGAGAAGGAGGCGGGCATGTCGCGCGGCGCGTGCATCAAGGCATTGCGGGCCGAAGGCGTTTCGGTCGGAGCGGCGGGGGCCCAGTTCCAGTGCAACCACCCGGCCTATCACGAGGCCCAGTGGTGGCACCACCCGCCGGTCATCGCCGACAAGTTCCCCGGCGTCGAGGAAGTCAACCGCCGCGGGATCTCGCTGCCGTACTTCACCAAGGACGTTCCGGAACTGATCGACCAATACGCCCGAGCCTTCGAGAAGGTATGGGCCCATCGCAACGAGCTTGCGTAAGCCCCGCGGCGGGGACTGGCTCCGTTTGCCGTCCAACAGGCTGCGAACCGCCTTTGGGCGTGCACGGCAAACGGTGCCTGTCCCCTTGGCGTGTCACCGCCCCCGCCCTGCTTGCATCCCGTCAGGGCAGACTCTAGCATGGCGGACAAGCGGATGTGCCGCCAGCGTTTGGAATATGATGATGACCCGAGATCCCGATAAGGAGCGTCCGATGAACGCGTCGAACAGCAAGAGCGTGGCAGAAGCGAAATCGCGCCGCGAATTCCTGAGACTCTCGGCCCGCGTTGGGGCGGCCTCGGCGCTGGCCGGAGTGGCCTTGCCGCACTGCCATGCGGCCGGCGGCGACACGATCAAGCTGGCCGTGGTGGGCTGCGGCGGGCGCGGAACCGGGGCCGTGGCCAACGCCCTGTCGACGACCGGCGGCCCGGTGAAGCTGTATGCCATGGCCGACCTGTTCGAGGACCGCCTCAAGTCGAGCTTCAAGAATCTCAGCGACGGTTTCAAGGACAAGGTCGACGTCACGCCCGAGCGGTCGTTCGTCGGCTTCGACGCCTTCAAGAAGGCGATCGATTGCCTTGCGCCCGGCGATGTGGCGCTGTTGACCACGCACGCGATCTTCCGGCCGATGCACTTCGAGTACGCCGTGTCGAAGGGCGTGAACGTGTTCATGGAGAAGTCGTTCGCGGTCGATTCCCCCTCGACCCGCCGCATGCAGAAGGCCGCCGCGGCCGCCGATCAGAAGAACCTCAAGGTCTCGGTGGGCTTCATGTGGCGGCACTCCCAGGCCCGGCAGGAAGTCGTCAAGCGGATCCACGATGGGGCGATCGGCGACGTGAACTCGCTGCGGATCTACCGCGTACACGGGCCGGTCTTCTGCCCGCGTCTTCCCGAAAAGACGAACGAACTGATGTTCCAACTCCGTCACGCCCCGTGTTTCAACTGGGCGTCGAGCGGGTTCTTCATCGACTGGCACTGCCACAACATCGACGTGGCCTGCTGGGCCAAGGGCGCGTGGCCGGTCACGGCCCAGGGCATGGGCGGGCGCTGCTACGCCGAGTGCGGAAACCTGTTCGATCACTACACCGTGGAATACACGTTTGCCGACGGGGCGAAGCTCTTTGCCTTCTCGCGGCACATGAACAATTGCTGGCAGACCTACTCCGACTTCGCCCACGGCACCAAGGGCTCGGCCGTGATCATGACCAACCTCTCGACCCCCATCCCCAAGATCTACAAGAGCCAGAAGATGGAGGACGACCAGATCGTCTGGCGGCACGCCGGGGGCGAACAGGACCCTTATGTCCGCGAATGGCAGGTGCTGCTGGACGCCATCCGTCAGAACAAGCCGCACAACGAGGCCCACCGGGGCGCCGAGGCCAACTTCGCCGCCATCATGGGGCGCGCGGCGGTGCACACGGGGGCCATGATCACCTGGGACGAGGTGGTGAAGTCGGAATTCGAGTACGTCAAGAACATCGACGGCATGACCTTCGACACGCCCGCCCCCATCAAGGCTGCTGCCGACGGAACCTACGCCGCGCCGCAGCCGGGATTGACGAAAGAGTGCTGAAAGCGCGTGGGTCTTCCGTAGGCTGGCTCTCCCGAGCCGACCGGCTGCTGCCTTGGCCCCAACGCCATTGGCGGCCGCATGCGTCGCTCTTCGTCGCGCCGAGTGTAACGGTTCCTGGTGTTCGAACGTTCTCCTGATAGAGACGCCGCCGAGCTACCGTCCGGAACAGGAGGCCGCGATGAACACGCGTTGGGTGGTCGGGGTGCGAGGCGGCCAGCGGATGCCGGGTCGCAGCGGGCTGCTTGAACCCGTGAGCCTCCTGATGTTGGACCGGCACGGCAGCCTGGTTGTGCGCAACGAACTGGACGATCCGTCCGCCTTGGATTCCGACAACGGGCCCGTGGGCCGTCCGAAGGCATCGACCGTGGCCTCGATCAAGACTCGCGTCGATAGACCGTGAAGGCCTCGCCAGGTTTCAACAACAGGGCGTGAACATTGGGGCAGAACTGCTTGCAGGTGTAGACGAATCCGCCGGGGTCGCCGGCCCCCTGCTCGGCGAACGTCCAATAGTGGCACGGAATGGCATACCGCGGCTGGGCTTGCAGCACAAATCGGGCTGCGTCCAGGTGCGTCATGTTCCCGAAGCCGCCGTTGATGCACGGCAACACGACGTCGGGCTTGAGGTCGAACAGGGGTTGGAACAGTCCCGGCCGCAGCGACGTGTCGCCCGTCACCAGGATCCGCACGCCGCCGAAATCCAACAGCAGCCCCAACGCCGAGGTCGAATAATCGCCGTGGTCGGCCGGCACAGTATGCACCGAGACGCACTCCAGATCATACGCGCGGTTCGGATCCAGGAACGTCTTTCGGCCGGCAGCGACGCCCGCCTGCTCGAAACCCTCGGCGCATCCGCTGGGACCGGCGAAACGGCACTGCGGATTGTTGCGGGCAATCGCCGGGATCGTATCCGGGTCGAGGTGATCGGCGTGCTCGTGCGTCAACAGCACCAGGTCCGCCCGGACTTCCTCGGGCGCCATCGGCGACACGCAGAGCCGCTTGAAGCCAAACAGCCGCTCCACGGAATCGGACAGATAGGGGTCCACGTAGACGACTTTTCCGGCGGGCGTCTTGAAGGCAAAGCCCGCCTGGGCCAGCCACCACATCCGGATCGACCCTTGGGGGACTTCCGACGTGGAAATGTCTTGGGACAGCGGACTCATGACCGGCTCCTCGACGCCTGGGATACCGCGACGGATCGGGACGCACGTACAACCTACGCGCGGGGCGTGAGTCTGTCAAGTTTCCCGGGTTCCGTCGCTCTTGCTGTCAGGGGGCTCGGCGGCTAGCATAGAAGTGGACCGGGTGTCCCGAATACCCCGTTACGCTGCCGCGCGGGGCACGCGTTGCCTGGCCACGGCTTCCCGCAGGCGTTGGCAGAAAGGAACCTCGCCGTGAGACCCCCTGATCGCCTCGTCCTCCTCGATCCAAAATGGTTTCTGTTTGCGGCCTTGGTCGCGGGAATGTCGGTCTCCCGGCTCTCGGCCGAGCCGCGAAGCGAGCCGCCGGTGTTGACCCGGACGCAGATCGAGGCCGATTGGCTGCATCAGGACGTCAAACGCCAGAGTCCAGCCCTGCCGGGCGGCGGCGTTTCGCGCGAGGAGGACGCGGCCGGCGCGGTCGACGGCGTCAAGAACGGAAAATGGGGGTTCCACACGGAGTTGGAGAACGACCCGTGGTGGCAAATCGAT
>CAZFKF010000157.1:0-8426 GCA_964518805.1 uncultured Planctomycetaceae bacterium
CCACTTCTGGCTAGACGGCGTAATGCACGGAAGATGGAATCCCATCGTGCACCCTACGTCGCAGGCCGACACGGTATCGCACCACCGTGCCAGCAATCTGGGATCGTAACGCGCGCTTACCACAGACTACCATCTGAACGCTGCAACCCAAATACACGACGAGAACAACCACATGGAGACGATTGCCCAAAGCTCCTGCCAGAAGATTGCCTTCCCCCATTCAATCTGTTTCCACCGTCGGATCTTCGACCCCTGGTGGCATATTATGAAAATGCCGAACGTCATCATAACAAGAAGAGATATGCCTCCGATCGCCTGTAATGCCTCGCGAGCTACCACGGGGGCCTTATCGAACTTCTCGAGTCGAATGTAGCCGAACGCCGCGGTGAGACCAAGAACAACCTTGAGATACATTTCGAAGTCTTTGTAGATGCGATCGCTGTGTTCCTTTGTCTCTTTTCCCCGATCCGCAGTTGTTGACCGAGATTGCCACCAGAAAAGGACAACCGCAAACACAACCAGGAAGACCGCTGTGACGAGCGGCACGCCAATGATCAGAGTGTCGGTCATATTTGCCTCCGCGGGCCGGCATCGGGTCGCGCGCAGGTGCTGACGCTTCGCGACTACATGCCATCCGGGTTTCCGAGCGTTCGTATCATAATCCGTCAGTCCCTGTCTCGACAGTCATTCTCCTCCTTTGACGAGTACCCGCGTCTCGCCCTTCCGGATCGGCAGCGTGATGCGCGGCCCTTGGCCGACGGGCTGGCCGTCGAGGAGGTCGCGGATGGGGCCGGGGCTGTTCGTATCGATCTCCAGCGGTCCGTCCTGCGACGCGTGGAGCACCAGATAAGGGCCGTTGGCATACACGTTGCAGTCGCACTGGGTGACCAGGTGAACGCCCGCGGTGCGTGCCGCAAGGCGCAACAGTTCGGACGTCAATCCCGGGGCGCCTACGAAGAGCGACACGCCTTCGGACGTGCGTCGCATGGCCACGGCGGCGGAACCGTCGGGGAAGGTCGCCAGGGTCTCTTCGACCGTGGCATCGCTCGCGGCCAGCAGCGGCTTCACCGGCCCGTCGGTGCCGAACGCTTCGCGTAGCCCAAGGCGCTGGCCAACTGCCGTCGGCTTGGCGATGGCTTTTGCAGGAGCCACTTTCTTGAGGGCAAAACCGGTCAGCGGTTGCATGGCTTCCGGCGATAGGCGATCTTCCTCCTGGTAACCGGGGGCGTAGCACCAGATGCGCGTGCCTCCCTTGGTGGCGTTCAGCAATCGCTCGCGTTCGGCGGGCGAGAGACGCCAGGCGGTCAGAAAGACGTACAGCCTGGCCTTCACTTTGCCGGCGATCACGTCGTCCTGAAGGTACTGGCCGTACGGCGCTCCCATGCGCCCCAGCGGGCGACGGACCTGGTACACGCCGGGCAGCGTGACCGCCGTCCCGCCCGCCGCAACGCGGATCATGGCCTTCTCATCGATCGCCGCCGCCACCTCGGGCCGGAAGGGGCGCGGATGCTTCAGCAACGGCTCATCGAGGGCCGCGAGCCGTCGCATTTCGGCCCACATGCGCGGGTCGTCGAACCAGCCGCTCGTCCCGAGATCCATCCACCAGGTGCCGAAGTTCCGCACCGCGCATTGGCCCGTGTTGCGCACGAGCTCTTGATTGGTCTTCTCCAGAGTATCGACCCCGTCGTACAGGCCCGGAAAGCTGCCGGTGCCCAGGTAGGTCCGGGTGTCGTCCTCGTAGAGCCACATCTTGCCGGCCAGGGCCACGCTCTCGGCGGCGGTCATGGCCGGGGCGCTGTGGCTCAGGCCGCGGTCGAAATAGGAGATCGGCGAGCAAAGCACGTCGATGTCCGGACTCTCAAGCACGCGCCGGAGTCCGTAATGCCCGGCAGTCGCCGCTCCGTTGTGGATCGCGCCGAACTCGAACCCATAGCCGTAGAAGAACACCACGAGCTTGCGCCCCTGGGTGGCCTGGCGCACGGCCTTGGCCAGGTGGCAGACGCAATCGGCCATGGCTTCCTGCTGGAACTCGGCGAAGTCGATCAGGGGCCGTTCGGTGGCCGGGTCGCGGATCAGACCGGACGGGGCGGCACGCCGCGCCGCGGCCGTAGGTACGACGGCCGTGCCGAGCGAGACTTGCGGATCGCGCCATGCCTGGCGGAGCGCCGCGTCATCGGAGTAGCGGGCCTTGAGCCAATCGCGCCACGCGAGCAGATCGCCCTTGGCATATCCGTTGAGGCCGTTTCCCCAGGTCTCCTGGTAGAACCACTCGCCGGTGTTCTGACCGCACGGATGATAGCCCGCCATGTGGCCGCCGAACTTCGCTTCGAGATGCGACACCAGCGCGGCCAACCGCTCGGCCGCATCGCGGCGATACTGGGATGAAGCCACGACGGCATAGCGGAACTGCGGGCCGCTGTCCCACACCATCACGTCGTCGGGATGGGCCTTGAGCCACCACTCGGGCGCGTCCAGGCCGATTCGCGGCAGCAGCAGGGCCTTGGGATTGGCCGCAAGGACTTGTCGGCATTGGGCCTCGGGCACCGACCAATCGACCGGCTGGCCCGGCGGCGGCCACGGCAGGTCCACAGGGAAACTCACGAACGGCGCCCCGGCCTCGGCGGCCATCTTGATCTGCGACTCATACCCGTTCGACGGTCCACCCAGGAACACGAACGGATTGCCCGGCCGGTGGAAGCTGATCGTCACCTCGCGGGCCGGTTCGGCCTTGGCCCAGAGGCTCACGCGGTACTGATGCCCCTTGCGCAGGGCGAGATTGGCATGGTGGTAGATATGGAAATCGGGCCACTGGTTGCCCGGCGGGGCTTTGAGCGCAACGCGCAGACCTGACGAGCCGTCGCGACCGCATCCCAGTTGGACTTCCACCTTGCCGACCGTGTTCTGTTCCCCGAGGGGCCAGATGCTCCACCGGCTGGCAAACTGGCTCATGCCCGATTCGAAATCACACCGCGGCAGCACCTCCTGCCCCGTGGTGCGGTCCTCAACGCGGATCTCATCCAGATCGACGGTGCCCGGCGTCTGCCCGAAGCGGAAGTGCATGGTGGCGGTTTTGGGCTCGTCTTGGGTGGGCGAGAACTCGAAAACCACGGGTCCGCCTTGCGGACGGATGGTAATCGGCTTCGTGCCCGGCGCTCCCCAGAACATTCGGGCCCGCACCGGCTTGCCGTCGACCATCAGTCGCGGCGCCCCCGCCGTGGCGTCGACCCGCACCGTTTCGGCCGCAAAGCTGGGCCATGCGAAGGCGGCACTCACGAGCAGGCCGAGCAAACAGTTGGTCTTCGTCATTGCGATTCTCCGGGGGACAGGAATTCGGCGGCAGCGTTCGCTTGGGGCGGGGACAATGTAGCAGGGACACTCCGTGTGCCGTCCGCTGGCTGCGGCACACGGAGTGTCCCTGCTACTCTCACGGCAACAGATCGCGCACCGGCACGCGGCCGATCTCGCGGCCTTCAATCAGCAAAGGAATTTCGTCCGCCGGCGCGTAGTCGTGCCGGGTTCGATAGTCCGGGGCTGCGACCGGACCGGAAGGTTTGCTGTAGACTTCGACGCGGCGCTCGAGGAGATTCCCGACCCAGTACACCTGAATCCCTGCCTGGGCATACAACGCCTTCTTGAAAACTTGATCCCGATCGAGGCGCGCGTCGGCGATTTCGACGACCAGGGCAACCTCGGCCGGGCCGGGATGCCGGTCGACATAGTCGCGTCGAAGGCCGCGGATCACGGTGACATCGGGTTCAGGCTCGCTTGCGGACAGGGTCACGGGCTCCTGGCAGTTCACGTGCCACTGCTGTGGTACTAAGCCATCCAGGCAGTCGCGGACCAGTTCTGTTGCCAGGCGATGCTTGGGGTTCCTCATCATTTTCGATACCACCCATCCGTTCAGGAGTTCCACCGGGTCGTCTTCGGTGAGGATCCCCGCGCGAAGCGTCTCGTGGTACTGGGCAACGCTGAAGCGCCAGATTGGCACCGAGGGAACATCGCCCCCCTCGAACGGAAGCTGGGTATTCTCGACCACAACAGCCATGGCTACACTCCTTGGCGGCAGAAGAGCGCCGCCTCTCAAGCCTTCCCCCCGATTATATGACATCGGCAGGCGATGATGGAAGCCATGCGGGCAGGGCATGCGGGGACGCAAAGGGGGGTCGGCAACGGAACGGCCCTTTTAGGCCGTCCTATGTGGCTTGCCGGGACGGGCGAGCGCCGGCCTGCGGTTGGCGCCAGTCGCGGCCCAAGTGCTCAAGCCGCTCGCGAATCACTCGGCGCTGCTCTTCAGAAAGCGGCCCGAACGGTTCGGCGAGGATGCCGCGGCAGATTCCCCAGCAATCAAGCGTGCCTTTCAGTCCGGCGACGACCGGGGCCCCATGTCCGGGCAGGGTATAGAGCATGGTCGCGATCTGCATGACCTCATCGTGCAGTTGCCGCACCGAGGGGAGGTCGCCACGCTCGGCGGCCCGATATAGGTCCACGTAGAGCCGCGGCCGAAGATTCGCCCCGCCGCAGATGCCGCCGTCGCCGCCCAAGAGCACCGATTCGGCCAACAGTTCCTCGGGGCCGGTGAGCAAGGTCCAACCGGGCCGCGTTCGCGCCAGCCGCCGCACGGTGTGGAAGTAGATCATGTTGGCCGAGCTGTCCTTGAGGCCCAACACGTTGGGCACTTCGATCAGCCGGCGGATGGTGTCCAACTCGAACGCGACCTTCACGTGGCTGGGCATGTTGTACAGAAACACCGGCAACGGCGAGGCGGAGGCGAAGCGCTCGATGTAGCGCGTCAACTCGTCTTGCCGGGCGGCGAAGTAGTAGGGAGGGGTCAATACGACCGCGCTGGCCCCGGCGTCAGCGGCAAACTCGGCAAGGGCCACGGATTCGGCAAAGGCCGAATCGCTCACTCCGACCAGCAACGGCACGCGGCCCGCCACGCGCTCGGCCGCGACTTCGATCAGTTCCTGCCGCAGCCGATAGCCCAAGCTGGGGCCTTCGCCGCTTGTGCCCAGGATGAACAGGCCCGACACCTCGGCGGAGAGAATGTGCTCGACCAGGCGTTCCACGCCCGGCAGATCGAGCGCTTCATGGTCCGCCAAGGGGGTGACCATGGGCGGAATGATGCCTCGTAGCGGTTGCGGCAGAGGGGATGACTTCACGAGGGGCTCCCGGCGGAAGGAAAGGGGCGGGCGAACTCTGGGTTCCACGTCCCTGTATCGACAAAAAACGGAGAGACCGTCAGCACGCTGGCGGTCCCTCCGATATTATACCACGCCAGGCCCGGGCGGACGGGTCGGAGACCCAACCTACGGTTGCCTTACTCGCGGACGCTGGCCTTGTCTTCGCCGGGGAAGTCCTCGGGGACCTTTTGGGTCACCTTGCCCGAGGCCGCCCACTCCACGCCGCGCTGGAAGGTGGCAATGAAGGCCACGCTCTTGAGTTCCTTGGCCGTATGGCCCAGGGCGTTCTGGAACACGCGTCCCTTGCCGTAGGCAACGGTGAACAGCACCGGCTCGTGCTCGTCCGACCCGCCCTTGTCCTTCGGCGCAAACGCGGTGGCTAGCACGGTCAGGTTTTCGGCCGGACCGCGAAGCCAGCCGTACAACTCGTCGGGAACGTGCATGAATTTCTCGGGGAGCCCCTTGGTGATCGGGTGCTCGCAGTCTCGCACGACGACCTGGAAAGGCTGCATCGGCCCGTGCGACCCTGCGACGAACACCTCGACCTGCTTCTTGGTCTTCTCGCCGGTCGCCGGATCGGTGACTTCCACCTCGCGCGTGCGAGGAACCGTGTCGTTCTTCATGCGGACGATCTTCCCGTCGCGCCAGCGCACGTGGGGGCCGTTCTTTTCGGTCCGGCCGCCCCAGCCGCCCAGACCGATCATCTCGTTATACTCTTTCCATTCCGGGAACGCCGCGCAGGCGAAGTGGAAGATCACCAGCCCGCCGCCGTTGCGCACGTACTCTTCCAGTGCTTTCTTGGTTTCCTCGGGCCACGGGTCGCCCTGGTAGTTGCTCACCACCACATCGTAGCCGGCGAACTTCGGTTTGAATTCGCTCATGTCCTGGCCCTTGGCCGGCGAGGTGGCGACATCGACCGTGAACATCCCGGTGTCTTCGAGGACTTTCTTCAAGGCCGGGGTGGTTCCCTTCCAGTCGTGGGCGTTCTGGCCGTCGACGATCAGGGCCTTGTACTGCGGCGCCGCCACGGCCACCGCGCCCGCGACCAACCAGACCGCCGAGGCGATCAACCAATGTCTGCGTAACATTTCTTGCTCCTTGGTGAAACGAAATCCGAATGCACACACGTCATCGAGGCTCGCGCTCGACGGGAATCAGCTCCACATTGCGGAAGAAATACTCGTCGCCCTCGGCGGTGAGCAGGATCTTGCCGGCGACGACGTCGCAACGCGTGGCCCGATTGACCTCGCGGCCGTTGATCGAGAGCACCACCGTGTCGCCGCGCACGGCGATTTCGTATTGGTTCCACTCGCCCACCGGCTTCTCGACCGCGGCGGTCTTGCCGACGTTGGTGAGCTTGCCGAACTGGGGGTGGGTGAGACTCTTGCTGCGATCCGCCGGACCGGTCAACTCGTAGCCGTCAAGACCCCAGAAGTCGCCCGCACTGCCGGCATTGATCTGGGCCTCGAGGCACTTCGGCCAGATCTTATCCGGCCCGGTCATGCGCAGTAGCACGCCGCCGCTTCCCGGTTTGCCCTTGGGCCAGCGCCACTCCAGGCGCAAGGTGTAATCGGTGTAGTCCTTCTCCGTAGCGAGGTAGCCCTTCGGCTTGCCGCGGCAGGCAAGCACGCCGTCGGCCGAAAGCGTCCACACGTCGCCGGGTTTCGCCTGCGGATCTTCCGCAAAGAACTTCCAGCCGGCCAGCGCTCCGGAGGCCGCGTCTTGAGCGGTCAAGAGCGGCATGGCCGGCGGGGCGGCCAGGCTCGATCCGATCCCCATCCGACCCAACATCGCCGCGACAACCAGCGCCGCACAAACCGCGCCTCGTCGAAACCTCCGACGCAGCCGTGGGAGTTCAACTCGCGTTACCATGAAACACCTCCTGACGATCTCCGAACGCCCCAACCGACGGCGAGCCGGACCGGGCACTCCGGCCGGCCCTGGCGTCAACCCAATAACATAAGAGACAACGCCTGCCGCGTGCAACAGGCGCGGGCGGGGCGTTGCCTGGTGGCGCGTGCGTGGATCGCAGACGGCGTGCTGCCGTGAGGTGTGCATTCCCGCACGAAGGGTGGGAATACCGCGCGACGCCGGCCGTGCAGCTACCACGATATCAACAGCGTTCCGTTAAGGTGCTCGGCCGTCAGGCGGTGCCCGTTGTGGTCGTCGACGACCTTGGTCTCCAACTCGGGGCTCTCGACGAACGGATACTTGGGATCGGGCTGCATCAGGACCCGGTTGCCGGAGCCGGACTCTGGATAGAAGCAGACCGTGGCGTCCTTCAGACCCGTCAACTGCAAGCGGCGCTTGATGCCGATCTGGCCGGAGATCTGCTCCGTGCAGGCGATCACGCCCTGGCGCTGGGCGACGAACGCGCGGCACTCGCGATGCCATGCCCGGGGCATGCGGTAGGTGGCGTCGCCATCGACCAACTCCGTCTCCAATCCCGTCAACAACGGGGCGCCTTGGGGGAACCGCAGGCGCAGCTCGACGGTCAAGTCGGGCGTGTAGCCGGAGAAGAAGAAGCCGTTGTTGTGGCGTGCGACGGCGACGACCGGGTTGCGCTGTTCGGGCCTGCATTTGGACACGCCCACCCGCTGCCCCAGGGCCGCCGCGGCGAACCGCATCAAGAGGTCGCCTTGGAACCACTGCTTGGGATCGTCGGGCGTGAGCAGGTGTCCGCCCCGGTAGGAACTGGAATTCGTGCCCCGCACCCAGGCCCACGCGCCGCCGCAGCCCGGCGGCCGGCGCACGAGCGCGGCGACCCGCTCGGCCTTGTCTTTGGAGACGGCGGCCAGGACCTGCGTGTGCCGGTCGCCGGGCTCGGCCAGCACTTCGCGGCATGCGCCGGCCGACATCGTTTCGCGATGCAGCATCCGCGACGGATAGGCGCCGGCGCTCAATCGGTCCGCACACGCGCGCACATCGACGCCGAGTTCCCCCGAAATCGGCTCGGCAAGCCGAACGTTCAGCGTGCCGAGCAAATCGCCGCCCGCGCGGTCCAACGGCCCGTACAGCAGCACCTGCCCGCCCGCCTGGACGTGTTTCAGCAGGGCTCTGGCCACAGGCGATCCGGCGTCGGGGACCGTGGCCGCGAGGATCGACCCGCGATACAACTCGGGCCGCCTATCGAGCGATGCCAGGAAATTGGCCGACGAGACGACCGTGTTCAGCGGAAGCCCGTTGTTGACCGCCGCCCTCATGAACCAGTCGCCGAACATCGGAAGCTCCAACCGCGCCGGTTCG
>CAZFKF010000158.1:0-8422 GCA_964518805.1 uncultured Planctomycetaceae bacterium
CAATGAAGGAACCGAGACGCGCCAGGTGCGGTTCGAGTTGACGCACGCCCCGCTCTCACGGCCCTTCGACGGCCTCGGCCACTTCCACTGCAAATGGCATCGCGACGTGTTCCCGCTCTCCAAGGACCGCTGGCCCGACTGGACGATGCTGCGAACGGAAGGCCGCGGCCGGTTCTGCGGCGTGATGCTCCACGTGTGGAATCCGCGGGGCGGCTGGTGGGGCGAGGGCGACGAAAAATTCTTCGTCGACGGCGAGACGTTCCCCTCCACCATCGGCACCGGCTCGGAAGACTACTTCGGCTACGCCTGGTGCGATCCGAACCTCTTTCAGAAGCCGTTCCATTGCCAGACCATGACCGAAGGCAACCGGGGCCACCAGTCGGTCCTCCGCTGGCACGTCGCCGACAACGTGCCGTTCCAGAAGTCGTTCGAGGGCTGCATCGAGAAGTACTATCCCAACAGCCCGGGGACGCTTTACGCTTGCACCGCTTGCTGGTATCTGGCCCCCGGCGGCAAAGACCCCTTCGGGCCAGTGCCCGTCGACCAGCGCCACGGATACTATGTGCGGCCGCCCCTGGAGGCGGGCGGTTTTCCGGTCCTCGGCACGCCGGCGGGCGATGTCCAGACGCAGGACATGACCGGGTTTGGCGAGGGCAAGTGGACCAACAACGATCACCTCTGGTGGACCGGGGCCAAGCCGGGCGACAAGCTCAACCTGGCGATCGTCGTCAAGAAGACCGGCACCTACAAGCTCAGCGCCGTGCTGACCAAGGCCATCGACTACGGCATCGTGCAACTCTCGCTCGACGGCGAGAAGCTCGCCGGACCAATCGACCTGTTCAACGACGGCGTGATCCCCACGCAGCCGCCCGTGCCGCTGGGGACCCGCCAACTGTCCGAAGGAAAGCACACGCTCACGGTCGAGATCCTCGGCGCCAACGACAAGGCGGTGAAGGGCTACATGTTCGGGATCGACACGTTCAATCTCGACCCGGAGAAGTGATCTTCCGCCTCATTGAGGAATACGATGCCGAAGGACGTGGAGTAGCACCTACTCCTCACACACCACGCGGAAGCCCACGTTGTAGACCGGCTGGTACGGCCGGTAGCGAAGTCGTGCGGCGGAGCGGGCCGCCGCCGGTTTGTCGCGCCACGAGCCGCCGCGAACCACGCG
This sequence comes from uncultured Planctomycetaceae bacterium, assembly GCA_964518805.1. Lineage (GTDB taxonomy): Bacteria > Planctomycetota > Planctomycetia > Pirellulales > Thermoguttaceae > CALFBP01. The sequence goes on from CAZFKF010000158.1 coordinate 1,175, forward strand.
GTCCTCCGAAGACCCGGCCGCATTGCGCCCGTCGTCGTCGCGGTAAGGATACCGCCAATAGGCCGAGCGGGTCCATTCGGCCACGTTGCCGTGCATGTCGGCCAGGCCCCAAGGATTCGGCCGGTAGCGGCCCACGTCCTCCGAGACGAACCCGCCGTCGTTGAACCGTTCGTCCTTGGGAATCCAGTCGTCGAACCTGCCCGGGTTGGCAAACGGAGCACGAGCCTTGTTGTAAGGATCGCAGACGTACTCGCGGAGCATCAAGTCCGCCAGGTTGGCGCACTTCGAGAAATCGGCATTCCAATCGCCGTACCAGAAAGGCGTGTCGCTGCCGGCCCGGCAGGCGTATTCCCATTGGGCCTCGGTCGGCAGGCTGAACCGCCGGCCGGTGTCCCGGCTCAGCCAATCGCAGAATGCCACGGCCTGGCGCCAGGAGATGCGCACCACGGGTTGCCGGGGACCGTTGACGTAGAACCCGCGCACGCCGAACTGCATGGCGTGCTTCGACTCCACGCGGCTGTCGTGCGAAGGATCGAAGCGGGCGAACTGCTCGTTGGTCACTTCGCAGCGGCCGATCCAATAGGGCTCCCGGATGGCAACCACGCTGCGCGGGCGTTCGTCGGCGCCGCCGGTCAGGTCGCCCATCACGAAGTTCCCCGCCGGAATGCGGACCATTTCCATCGACAGTCCGCCGCCCAGCGACACGCTTCGCGTGATCGAGCCGCCCGCCGCCTGGCGCCGCCGAGCGTCGGCGGCATCGAAGGGCCATCCCGCACAAGCCAGACCATCGGCCTTGGGCGGCGGCTCCTGGGGAGGCACCATGGGTACGATCGGCTCGCGGCTGGACGCGGGAATCGCCTCCGGATCGCGATCGACGCCCGCATAGAGCTTCAGCAGTTCGCGGCGACGCTGGGCAAGGTGCTTCACGCGGGCCTCACCGGCAATCTCGGTCCACGTGCCGTGGTACGGGGCGTTGAGATCGATCCAGGTGATCAGCCGGTCCCATGCCTCGGGGTCGAGTTGCACGCCGTAGTGGCCCTGGCGCAGAAGCTGCACCAGACGCGTCGAATCGGCGTGGAACTCCATGGGCACGAGCATGTGGTAGTCGCTCTCCAGTCCCGGCCGCCGCACATAGCGGTGCAACTCGGCGTAGGACGTCGAAAAATGCCCCGCGTCGGCTCCGCCATAGTGGAAGAGGCTCGTGTAGTCTTTGACTGTGTCCTTGCCGCGGAGATCGAAAGCCGCGAGAGGGTTCGGGGGTCGGGGTTCAGGGTTCAGGTGGCGGACCTCGGCATCCCCTGGGCCGCTTCGGCTTGCTCGGACCGAACCCTGAACCCCGACCCCCGAACCCTCCCTGTGACACCCGACACAATACCGGTCGAGCACCGGCTGGACCTCGCGGGCGAAATTGAATCCCCGCTCGGGTCCATACCAGGGCGCGATCTCCGAGGGCGGCTTGCGCGCGGCGATGGTCGTCTTCGACGGCGGCCCGCTGTTCTGCCCTTCGTGGCAACCCACGCACGAGACCACTTCACCCGGCATCCCGGTGAACCAGCTTCGCATCAGTTGCAGGGCCTTCCCCTCGGCGTCCAGCGGCTGCACCGCGATCGGCGTGTTGGCCGGCACACGGAACACCGCCGAGCCGTCCTTCTCGACCGGCACGGTGCCCATGATTCGCTTGATGTCCCAAGGACCCTCCATGCCGACCACGCCCTGCGGTCCGCCCATGGCGGGAAACAGGAAATGATAGGTGAACAGCCGCAACTGCTTGACCGTGCCGCGCGGAACGCCAGCCAGGCCGCCGCCCGAGTAGACGTCTTCGAGGTACACTACCGCGTCGCTGCGTTTGGGGTTGGTCTTGTCGGGCAGGATCGGCGGCTTGGGCGTCTTCTTCAGTGGCAGCGGCTCCAGCAACGCGTAGCCCGGCTCTTCCTTGAGAAGAAACATCCCGTCGTACACGTCCACAAGATAGATGCCCCACAGCGAGTTGGGCGTCTGCTGGGCGGCGACCAGCAGGTACTTGTCCGAAAGCGGATACGGGTGCAGGAACTTGGGCCACGAACCGTCGACCAGGTTGTCGGCGATGATCGGCTCGACCCGCTTGCCACGCTCGGGAATTCGCTGAATCGCGCCTTCCGCCTCGCGTCGACCGCGGGCCACGTCGAAGAGCACCAGTTCGCCCATGCGCGGCACGCCGTGATGGCCGCCGACAATCGCCGCAAACATGGTCGGCCGGCCCGGGACCGGCCGGGCATAGAACATCGAGTTCGGCCAGTAGGAGTTGCTGCCGTAGTGTTCCATCTGGCCGGTGCCGTCAGGGTTCATGGTGAAGAGCACACGGTCGTGGGCGTGCGGCGTGTCGGTGTATTCCCAACGGAGATACAGCACGCGCCCGTTGGGCATCATGGTCGGGCACCAGTTGTGCTCCTGGTCAAAGCAAAGCTGCCGGATGTTGCGGCCGTCGGCGTCCATCCGATAGAGGTTGGCCACCAGCGTGCTCCCGTTGACGCACGGCACCGCGGCCATCGAGGCGGTCGAGCAGAACAGGATTCTTCCGTCGGGCAGGTAGCAGGGGTCGTAGTGGTTCACGTCAGGCTGGTCGCCTGGCGTGACTTGGCGCAGGCCGGCGCCGTCGGTGCGAATCTCGAAGACCTGCCATCGCCCGTGGCTGCCGACCGAAGAAAAGAGCAGCTTCTCGCCGTCGAAGTGGAGATCCACGTCGCCGACGAACACGGGGGCCTTGGGCCGGTAGAGCGTCTTCAACGGCCCGTCCGGACGGACTGGTGCCAGGATGCCGATGTCGTTGTCGAATCCCGAGGTTGGCAGCACGCAGTTGCTCTGCCAGTTCTGCGGCAGGCCGAGCGCGGGGCTGCTGACGCTGCGGCGGGTTACGAGGAGCCTGTCGAAATCCAGAAGCGGATTGGCCAGCACGATCCTGGCCTCAAGCGTCGCAGCGGCGAGGTAGACTTGCCAGAACCGCTCCCACTTCGGCTTCCCTTCGGGCTCGGCCAGCACGCGATCCAGGCGGGACGACAACTCCCGCAGCGTGGGTCCAGCGGAGCGCAGGCACGCCGTCTCCAGGAGCCTGGCGGGGCTTGGCGACGCGTCCTGCCCTGCGTTCTTCCCGTAGTCGTCGATCAGGCACTGCACGTGATCGAGCATCTTGCGCAGGCGTTCCGGCGAAAGGGGCACAACGTCGGTCTGCGCATTCGCTCCCGCCCGACGGACCGCAATCCGAGCGGCCCACGGAGTCCGCACGCCGGAGTCGGCCGCCTGGCCCCGCAGCAATTCGTCGCTGGCCGCCGGCCCACTGAAATCGATCGCTTCGGCGCCCGGCACCACCCGGGCGTCGAGAGTCGCCCCCGGGTCGGTTGCCGCCAAGCTCAGCAAGTGGTGCGCGCGGGGGACGACCGGCTCAACCGCCGGCGGCCGGCGTTCGGCCGCTCGGGCAAGCCGCCACGTGGCGGGAAAGGCCACCGGCGACTCGAATCGCAACGCACAGATGTGGGGCATGCACGATCCGGGACAATGCAGCTTGAGCGTGTGCTTGCCTTGGGCGATCTTCACGGTGCATTGCGGCTCCCAGCGGGCGTGCGCCGTCTGCCAGCTTCCGGTGACGCCGGCAAAGCCGCGGTGGACCTTGGCGCCGTCGAGGTAGATGTCCACCGGTCGCGAATCGGCCGCCGTGTAGAGCGCGGCCAGCGAGTATTCGGCGCTCACCGGAAAGTCGAGATCGTACTCGGCTCGGTTGGGCAATTGGCCGGCGTTCCAGATGCAAGCGTACTTGTCGGCATAGTCCTGCCCCGGCGTGCTCGCGCGCACGTTGCCGCGGTCGAACCAATCGGCGCGAATCGTGAATCGCCCGGCGGGCTCGGCGCCAATCGCATCCGGAGCCCCCACGGCGCCAATCCACGCCGCCGCGCAAGCGGCAAGCTCAAGACCGACCATGTGACGGAAAACGCAACGAATCCACATGGGGTATTCTCTCGATGCTATGCTCGTGTCCTTCGTTTAGCCCGGGCGTTTACGCCCGGGCTAAACAGTCGCGCATGTAGGCGATGCTCTTGCGCGCGGTCTCTTCCGGGGTGATCTTCTCGTCGAACACTTCGACCGAGATCCAGCCGTGGTAGCCAACCTCCTGCAGGGCCCGGAAGACCGGCGCGAAATCGAGCTTGCCGAAGCCGGGACCGCGGCCGTTGGGATCGTTGGCGTGGAAATGGTCCGTCAGCGTGTGGTACTTGTGGATCAGCTCCGCAATCGGCGTCGTCTCGCTCGACATGGCCCGGCAGTCCAGGTGCAGCCGGCAACGCGGCGAGCCGACCTTGTCGATCAGTTCCACGGCCTCGGCTGCGGTGGTGAGGAAATTCGTCGTGTCCGGCGCCAGCGGCTCCAGGAGCAGCGTCACGCCGGTCTTCTCCAGCGCCGGCAGCGCAGCGTGCAGCACGTCGGCCGCGTGTTCCTTCCCTTCCCTGCGATCCATCCCCGGCGCCAGGTCGCGCTGCTTGGGCGAGCCGAACACGAGCACTTTGCCGCCCAGATCGGCGCACAGCCGAGCCAGTTCGCCCAGGTACGCCGCGGTCTTGCGGCGCACCGACGCGTCGCGGCTGGTGACGTGGAACCCCTGTGTCTTCGCCAGGATCCAGTGCAGGCCTACGACCTCCAAACCTGCCTTCTCGGCCTGACGCCGCACTTCCGTCCGCTTGGCTGAGGGGATCTCGGTCGCGTAGTCGGCGATGGTGAACGGAGCGATCTCGATTCCCGTGTAGCCGCACTCGGCCGCAAACCCGAAAGCCTTGTCGAACGGCCAATCCTTGAACGTCTCGTTGCAGATGGCGAACCTGGCGGCCGGCGCTCGGTCGGCCGCGTCTGCGGCGACCGCTCGCGCGGGACCGAGAACGCGCGCCCCCGCAGTGAGCAGGGACGCCGCCAGGAACTCGCGACGCGTTGTCCGGGCCATGCCGCAATCCTTGTGTCTGGTTGCCATGGAGAAAAGCACCGGCTGTATCCACGACCGAGCATAGTCCTTCCGGCCCACCCGTGCAAGTCTCCGTAGCTTGGCTCTCCAGAGCCGAGCGCTCTTTCGCTCAGTCCGCTGCAACGGCTAGGCTCTGGAGAACCGAGCTACGAGCAAAGCACAGCGCGAGAAGCTTGTTTCGCCTGGGAAGCGATGCTAAGATCGGGCGGCTTCGCCTCGTGGCGCGGCCAGTCTTGCGTCAACTCCAATCGACAAGGGGTGCAGGCCATGGCGGAAACGCATCGGTCGACCGACGACGGCAGCCGGGAGCCAGCGCGGTCCGAACCGCACCATCTCACCAAGCAACAATGGCTCGTGCTGGCGGCGGCCTTCTTGGGCTGGATGTTCGACGGGGTGGAGATCGGTCTGTTTCCCCTGGTGGCCCGGCCAGCCCTTCAGGAGCTTCTTGCCGACCTGGGCGACGCGGCCGTGGGGCGTTGGAACGGCGTGATCGTGGCCTGCTTCCTCCTCGGAGCGGCGTTGGGCGGCCTCGTCTTTGGCTGGCTCGGGGACCGCATCGGCCGCGTGCGCGCGATGGTCCTCAGCATTCTCACCTACTCGCTCTTCACGGGCGCGGGCTTTTTTGCCACGCAGGCTTGGCATCTCGGGCTGTTCCGCTTCATCGCCTCGCTGGGCATGGGCGGCGAATGGGCCGTGGCCGTGGCCCTGGTTGTCGAATGCTGGCCCGAACGCCACCGCCCCAAACTGGCCGGCGCCATCGGCGCGGCAGCCAACTTCGGATTCCTCTTCATCGGCACCGTGGCCTCGGTGTTCCCCGTGCAGCCCGGCTCGTGGCGATGGCTGATGCTGGTCGGAGCCGTTCCCGCGGTCCTTGCCCTGTTCGTGGCCCTGCTGGTGCCCGAATCGGAACGTTGGAAGGCCGCGGCCAAGAAGGCCACAAAACAGCCCATCCTCGAAATCTTCGCCCCGGGCATGGCAAAGACCACGATCCTGGCCATCGTTTTCTCCGCCATTCCGCTGATTGGCACCTGGGCCGCAGTCTCGGGATGGGTGCCGCTGTGGGTGGAACAGATGACCCAGGCCCAACTCGTCGAACAGGCGTTGCCCGACAACCGGCTGACCGAGGTGCCCAAAGGACAGTTCAAGGAGCAACTCTCGTTGGCCAAGTCGCGTTTGCCGCCGTCGGTGTGGACGGAGATCGACCGCACCGCGGCCCGCACCAAGGCCAACGTGCAGGTCGTGCTGGCCATCGGCGCGATCGTCGCGTGCTTCGTGGCGCCGGTGGTCGGCGGCGTGTGGGGACGCCGGCCCGTCTACTTCGCCCTATGCCTGCTCTCGTTCGCCACCTGCTGGTGGCTGTTCCGCCACTTGGAATTGGACGACGGATGGGTATTCTGGCTGGCGATCTGGATTGCCGGCGGGGTGACAGCCGCCTTCTACGGCTGGCTGCCGCTGTATCTGCCCGAGATCTTCCCCACCCGGGTCCGGGCCACCGGTCAGGGCCTGAGCTTCAACTTCGGCCGCATCCTCGCCGCGGTGGCTGCGTTGCAGATGGGAGAATTCGTCCGCCTCTTGGGCGGCGACTACGCCGAGGCCGGATCGAAAATCGCCCTGATCTACGTCCTCGGCCTGGTGCTCATCTGGTTCGCCCCCGAGACCAAGGGCAAACCGCTGCCGGAGTGAGGAATCGCGTCGGTTGCGTGGCACGCCCAAAGCGCAGCGATGCGCGTGTTGAAGTGCAACTGGATTCAACTACGCCCTTCGCAGAACCTCAGGGCGCAGGGTGGCCCCGATAGCTCTGCTATCGGGGTGCCGAAGGCACACGAGGTTTCGCGAACGCCTCGTGCCGCTGGCGCGGCCCAGATAGCCGAGCGATCTGGGCCACCCGCGGTTGACGATCCGCGGGATGCGCCGGCGCATCACCGCGGCATCAGCGCGAACACACCCCAGCCCAGGTATTCACGCGTGTAAGCGGCGTAGCGCTCGGGTTCCGAGGTCAGTTGGGCTCGAACCTCCTTGGCCAACTCGTCGTCGGGATTGGCTTCAAGCCATCGGCGCATGGTGAGCCATTTGGCCGCCTCGTATCTGTCCCAGCCGTCTTGGTCAGCCAGAACCATTTCCACGACGTCGTAGCCGAGGTGGCCGAAAGACGCGAGAAGTTCCGGAAGCAGGAGAAAGTCGGAGATCGAGCCGGCAAGGCACCCCTTGGCAACATCTTCCGTCGGCGGCAACTGCCGCCAGTAGGGCTCGCCGATGAGGATGATCCCTCCGGG
>CAZFKF010000159.1:0-8397 GCA_964518805.1 uncultured Planctomycetaceae bacterium
GGGACTCGTGGTCCGAGGCTGAGCAGGAAACCACCCCGTCGAGTTACTGCCCGATCCCTGCGTTGGTTGGCTCGAAGATGCTCCGGAGCCATTAGAAGGTAGGGATGACCCTGCGCCCGTCCCTGCCGCAGTCTGTCCCTGCACCATGCCGGGGGCTCCAACTCCGGTGTTTAGACCCTGCGCAAGGTTCGAGGTGGATGGCAACTGGCCGCGAACCGCACCCGTGCGCGGCGGTTCGACCCGCGTTCGGCCGAAAAACGGATCGGTGGCGGTGCTGGCAGACCCCGGGCCCTTGCAGCCCGCGACTGCCAGGAACACAACCACTAGTCTCCAAGGCCGCGACATGGGCCGAACTCCTGAATGGCCGCCCGGGAAAGACGCACTCTGAGGGGGCTGCAAGAGTATCGAATTCCCGGCGCGTGTCCAGAGCGGTTTTTTCTTCGCGAGCACGAAAACGGAGCCTGCGATACGATGAATAGTATGAACGGGCTGGTCCATGTAACCATGGATGGGTGTGCTGCGCGGTTTGCTACTGGCAATTTTCTCTTCTGGGAGGCAGAATGGTTGTCGCTTTGTCCCGTGGACCCTGAGTTTGACAGATTGGCCGGAGGTCGCACCGTATGCCTAATATTGCCGCTGTCCTCAAAGACGAAATCCGGCGGTTGGCCCGCAGAGAAATTAAGAAGCATGTCGTGACGACACGCAAGGTCACGTCCCGCTACCGCAGCGATATTGCGGAGCTCAAGCGGCTGTTGCACCTGCAGCAGCGGAGGCTCGCCAGCTTGGAGTCGAAGAAGGCCGAACCGGCGAACGATTCGGTCTCGACCGAGATTGCCCCAGGCTCCCGGTTCTCGGCGCGTTCGGTGAGAGCCCAACGCAAACGGCTCGGGCTTTCCGCGGAACAGTATGCCCAGATTATCGGCGTGTCGCCGCAGACCATCTATTTGTGGGAACGCGGCAAAGTGCGGCCCAAGGCGTCGCAGTTTGCCGCCTTGATCGCCGCTCGCTCCTTGGGGCGTCGCGAAGTCAAGGTACGGCTGGAAGAGACGGTCAAAAAGAGGCCAGCAAGGGGCGGGCCTTCGCGCAAGGCTCGCAAGCGGTAGAGACCTATGGATGCAGCCAACCGACTCCATGAGGTCGTGTTGATCCCCGGCGACGGCATCGGCCCGGAGGTCACCGCCGCCGTGCGTCGCGTGTTCGAGGCCGCCGCGGCACCGGTTGGCTGGCAAGAGCATCAGGCCGGGTTGGCGGCTCTGCGTGCCGACCGCGAGTTGCTCTCCGAGGAGACCGTTGAGGCGATCCGCCACGCGCGCGTGGCCCTCAAAGGCCCCTGCACCACGCCGGTTGGCGAAGGGTTCACGTCGATCAACGTGCAGTTGCGCAAGCGGCTGAATCTCTACGCCGCGGTCCGCCCGGTGCGCAACCTCGAAGGCGTTTCGACCTCGTTCCAGGGCGTCGACCTGATCATCATCCGCGAGAACACCGAGGGGCTCTATAGCGGGGTTGAGAACCAGGTGACCGACGGCGTGGTGATGAGCATGAAGGTTGCCACGCAGGCTGCCTGCACGCGGATTGCCCATTGGGCTTTCCGCTTCGCGAACCGCCGTCAGCGCCGGCGTCTCACGGTGTTCCACAAGGCCAACATTATGAAGATGACCGACGGCCTATTTCTGCGCTGTGCGCGTCGCGTCCACGAGGAGGACTACCCCAACATCGATTACCAGGAGCTGATCATCGACGCCGGCTGCATGCGGCTTGTCCAGGCCCCCTCGCAGTTCGACGTGCTTCTGCTGGAGAACCTCTACGGCGACGTCATCAGCGATCTCTGCGCCGGGCTGGTCGGCGGGCTGGGAGTCGTGCCGGGAGCAAACTACGGCGACGACCTGGCTGTGTTCGAGGCCGTGCACGGTTCTGCCCCGGATATCGCCGGCCAGGGGATCGCCAATCCGCTGGCCCTGTTGATGTCGGGCGTGATGATGCTCAACTACCTCGCCGATGCACGCCACGATTCACGCTGCCGTGAGTCCGCCGATCGGATCAAGTCGGCCTACAACCGCGCGTTGGCCGACGGCCAGAAGACCCGTGACCTGGGCGGATCGCTTGGCACCGAACAGTTCGCCGACGCGGTCATCGCGCGGATCGAAGCATGAGCGAGCCGCTGTAGCCCCGGTGCCACGAGCGGCCTACTTCTTGCCCTCCGGCTTCTTCGCTTCGGATGGCGGCGATGGCTTGGCCGGCGGCTTTGGCGCGGGCGAGTCGTTCCCGCGGGCCTTCGCAGGCTCCTTGATCTTTGGCGTGAGAATCACGGTCACCGGAGTGCCCCGTGGCGGAATGCGCTCGGCAAAGCCTTCAAACAGCAGGTCCGCGTCGGACGACGTACTCTGGATCGGCAGATCGAGCATCGCCCCCGGAAAGTTCGAGACGCAGATCAAGTCGCCGTCGGCATCGGCCTGGTAGTACATCTCGCCGGTCACGGGGTTCTTTTGAAACCGGCTTCCGCCGAACACCCAGGGGTACTCGAGCGACTTACCTGTCTTGACGTTGCGGACCCAGTCCTGCGCCCGGGCCGTGTGGCGCTTGCCCTGGGCGTCTTTCCAGATGCAGGTGATCTCGATCTCCGATCCGTTGGCCGGCACGTACTTCGGCCGGAACTGGACGGGCGAACCGGGCTCGGCGCCAACCGCCAACAAGGCGGCATGAACGAACGCCGCCTTCGTCGGAATCGAGAGCGCGGCCTCGTGCTCCTTCGACCCCCTCACGCAGGCGAAGAGTTCCAGCGGCACCTGCTGTTGACACACCACACCGACTAAGACCACGCATCCCTGCTTCCGATCGATCCAGACGGGATACTTCTCATTGAGGGCCTTCAGATCCTCCGGCTTGTCCACCAGGGGAGGTCCCAGGTCAGGCGCCTTGTCTTCCTTGGGCGCATCGTCGCGAGGCTTGATTTCGGTGAACTCGAGGTCCGGGTCCTTTCCACCGCCCGGCTCCTTCTGCATCTTCTTGGCATCAGCCTTGGGCGGCTGCGGATTCGCCGGATCCGCTTTACCTTTGGGCTCCACGGGAGCCGTCTTCTCGGTCGCCGCCGACGCTTCGTCCGCTGCAACGACCACCGATGAGTTGGCGGTGGCGATCGTCTTGCCCTCCCGCAGGATTTGGACCTGGTGCGTCTGTTTGCCGGGCCGCGTGACGCGGAACGTCACCCCCAGCCGTTGCGACTCGCCCGGGCGGAGATCCTTCAAGTCGTGCTCGATCGGGCTCGCGGCTGCGGCGTGCACCAATCCCGGATCGAAATCGTCGACCATGAGCAGCTTCGTGGCGGCCGTCTTGCCCGTGTTGGTCACCGACAGTTCAAACGTGACTTGACTTCCTACCTTGGCCTTCTGCGGGCCCGTGACCTTAACTTCCAGGCTGATGCCGCTGCCCTCGTTCGTCGGCGCCGACTTCCCGAGAGTCGACTCCGCCTCCCCGGCAAGAACCGTGCCCGCAAGCATTCCCGCGACGGCCAGGGCCGCCGCAACCTTTGCCCGCCACGCGCAAAACAGCAGTTCCATGGCCGATACACCTTGCGTAGAATGTGGGGTCGATTGAACCAGGGGACTCGGCCCCTCTTGAGGGCTTTCTGAAGCCATAATCCATCTTAACGAACCCCAGCGAGTTTCGGAAGCATGGCGACCGCCCGATCCACTGCCACGAAGCGTTGTCCGGCGAGCAGGGGCCTCGACCTGCCCGAGGGCTCCATGCACTGTGAGAAAACGTGCACCGCGGTGCTCCGCGGCGGAAGAGCGGCCCGCGTCCCTTGGCTGGGCGTTCTCTATCGCGATCGCCAGGTGCAGATGCGGCTGCGCTCGCAGGGCAGCGATCTCCTTTCCGGCGTTTGGCAACTGTCGGTGCGACGCAACGGGCGTCCGGCGCGTGTGGCGTCGGAATGGGAAGAGGTCCTCTGGGTCTCGGATGAAGGCGTCGATTGTCTCGAAGTCTCCGCCCAGTTCAGCGACGGGATTCGCGTCGAGCGGCAGATGCTCTTGGCCGCCGAAGGATTCCTCGTCGTGGCCGACGTTGTTGTGGCTCAGAGACCAGGCGCGTTGGACTATCGGACGTGCTTGCCGCTGGCCCCCGGCGTTCGATTTGAGGGAGCCGCCGAGAGTCATGAAGGGATTCTCTGGGATCGCCGTCGCCGGGCGATGGTGCTGCCGCTTGCCCTGCCGGAATGGCGGGCCGACCCTCGCCCCGGCTCGCTGGTCCAGACCGAACGCGGCTTGCAGTTGTGCCAGTCGTCGAAGGGGCGGGGTCTGTGGGCCGTGTTGTTTGTCGACCTCCTTCCGCGGCGGTTTCGTTGGCCGTTTACCTGGCGGCAGCTTGCCGTCGCCGAGAACTTCGCGACGCAACCGCCTGACGTGGCTGCCGGGTTCCGCGTCCTAGTCGGTCGGCAGCAGTGGCTCCTCTATCGCTCGCTGGCCGCGAAGGCCAACCGCACGCTCTTGGGCCACAATCTGTCGGGCGAGATGCTCTTGGCTCGCTTCGACCGCGACGGAGAAGTCCATTCCCTCCTGGAGATCGAATGATGCAGCCTGGCGACGAAGAGGAACTCCTGCTCACCGGCCGCATTTTTCGCGTCGTGCGCACGTGGACGGAGGGAAGCGACGGAAACAAGCATGTCCGCGAGATCATCCGCCATCCCGGAGCCGTCGTGATCCTGCCGCGATTGTCGGACGGCAGCGTCGTGCTGATCCGAAACTACCGCACGGCGGTCGGACGCCGCGTGATCGAATTGCCGGCCGGCACGCTGGAACCCGGCGAAGAACCGCTCGTTGCGGCCCACCGCGAGCTGGCCGAGGAGACGGGCTATCGAGCCCGGTCCATGCAGCGGCTTACCGCGTTCTTTTCATCGCCGGGAATCCTTGACGAGAAGATGCACTTGTTTCTCGCCACGGACCTCGATCCCGGAGCGACCGACTTGCAGGTCGACGAACGGATCGAACCCCTCGTCGTGCCGTGGCAGGAAGCCGTGGCCATGGTTCGCGATGGACGAATCGAGGACGCGAAGACCCAGATCGGCTTGCTCTACGCCGAACTCTACTGCCCGCCAACGTAGGATGAGTCTCCGACCCGTCCCATCCGACGCAGCCTCGTCTTGCGCCGTCGCGCAGCGCCCGGGTCGCCACTGCGGCGTCCGAATCAGCCGACGCGTCGCGGGCCGCAGCTTGCGTCTGAAGCCAGGTTACTGAAGCGCCCCGCTCTGAGTCAGACTCGATTGGATGATCGTCCACATGCCGTTGCTCCGTTCGCCGACCAGGGCCACCGAACTCAGCAAGACCAGCACAATCAGACCAAGCAGGATGGCGTACTCCACGGCGGTAGCGCCTTGCTCGTCGATCAGAGCGCGGAAGAGTCGTTTCATAGTGGCACCTTGCCTGTGCCGTCAGGAGCGGATTTCGCCTCAAATAGAATCACGATCGAGCCCTGCGCAGCCAACGAAGGAGTCGGCCAACGGGGGCCGCTGAACAAGGCAGAAGAACCTTGCGTCACGACCATGTCCCATGCAGGGGTCACTACAAGCCTAGCTCACTCCGGGGCCGTGTCAAACAGGAGGGACGCGTGGCGCTACGTGCGGGCGGGCCCGACGGCCAGCACCTTGCCAAGGAATTCGGGAGATCGTGGCTCGTCGCCGGGGCGTTCGCGATGCCAATGGCGGTGCGTCGGCACCCAGCGGTCGTCGGCAGGCCACGCGGCAAACGGCTGATATCCGAGAGCGCCGATCAGCTTCTGGCAGTTCATGGTCACGTTCCCTGCCCGCGGAGGTATCGGGCCCGCGTGGTCCCGCGGGATTCCGAACAGGCAGTCCGGATCGTATCCGCCCACGCGGTTGATGACTTGCGCGATCTGGTACAGGCTCAGTGCTCTCGGGCCGCCCGCGTGGTAGATCCCGCAGAGCGAATCGGCCAGCACGGTCTCGCACAGCTGGTTGAGGCAGTCGGTATAGGTCGGAGTGCGCACTTCATCGGTGTAGAGCGTCGCCGGGCGCGACTTCTTGAACCGCGACGAAATCCAATCAATTGCCCCTGCATGGCCGTTGAGGCTGGTGCCCATGGGAAGCGAAATCCTCAGGATGCAGGCCCTATCGTCGGCCTCCAGCACCGCCTGTTCGCCCGCCACCATGGATTTGCCATAGACGGTCACCGGATCGGTCGGGTCTTCCTCAACGTAGTTGCCGTGCTCGCGGCCCGAGAATACCAGATCCACCGACAGATGCACCATGCGCGCCCCCAATCGAACCGACTGGGCCACAAGGTTCTGCACGCCCTCGACGTTGAGTCGCCATGCGATGGCACGGTTCAACTCGCACGGTTTCAGGGCGCAGTTGCCCGCGCAGTCCAATACCGAGGCGAACCCGATGCGATCAAACAGCCGGGCCACGGCATCCGCATCCTCGGCGTTGCAGGCCACCACCCCCGCCTCGGAGAGCCGAGGATCGTCCTCCTGTCGAATGCCGATCGCCTGACCGGGATACCGCGATTGAAAGTACCGAAGCGCGTGGTACCCCACCACCCCGGTAATCCCGGTGATCAGAAGCGGAAGCGGCGGATGCGTGTCGGGATTGGCCAACCGCAACATGGTGAACGCTCTACAACCTGGCCCAAACCCCTCAGTTTACACAGGAATGCCACCTTCGACCACGTCGGAAGTGCAAATCTCTGGCCCGGGGGCACCGGAAACCGGTTCTTGCCCTGTCCCCAAGAAGACACCAGAGGGCACCCGAGAAGACCCTCCTAACGTCACTCGGCCTGAGGCGATTTGGGGGCGAGAAACAAGATTCCCCTCGCGGCCAGACCGTAGCAGGCGATCTGGACCGCCATGGGTAGGGCGGTCCCGTTGTGGAAGACGCCCACCAAGGCGCCGCCCGCCGCACCGAGGATGAATTGGAAAATGCCCAATAGCGCCGAGGCCCCTCCCGCCTCGGCAGCAAACGGCTGCATGGCTATCGCCGTGGCGTTGGGGAAGACCACGCCCAAGGTGGTCAGGCAAAGGAACAGGACGCCAAACAAGAGTGGAAAACCACCCAGTCCGGTCCACGCGCATGCAACGAGCGACAGCGCAGCGCAGACGTTGATGCCCATTCCCGTGTGCAACAGTTGCTCGGAACTGAAACGCCGCAGCAGCCAGCGGTTCGATTGTCCGCCGATGTACAGCCCGATGGAATTTGTGGCAAACAGGAATCCGAAGAGCGCCACGGGCACGCCGAACAGTTCGATGAAGATGAAGGACGAATTGGCGATGTAGGTGAACAGCATCCCCGATGTACACCCGATGGCGAGTGCCGGACCGAGAAATCGGCGGTCGCCCATAATCCGACCGTATCCGCGGAGCACCTCGGCGACGTGCCCCCGCACGCGGTCTTCCCGAGCCAGTGTCTCCGGCACGCCCTGTAACACGACCGCGAAGCAGAAGGAACCGAAGGCCGCGATCGTCCAGAAGATCGCCCGCCAAGTTCCGTACGTCAGCAACAAGCTGCCCAGGAACGGCGAGACAATGGGCCCAATGCCGCCGATGATCATCATCATCGAATAGAACCGGGCCGCCTCCTTCTGCTCGAAGAGGTCGCGCACGATGGCCCGCGAGACCACCACGCCGGCCGATCCTCCCAGGCCCATGAGTAGGCGTGTTGCGATCAGCATCTCGATCGAATGCGTGGTCGCGCACACGACGGCCGAGCCGGTGAACAGCAGACAGCCCGACATCAGGGGCGCACGCCGGCCAATGCGATCACTCAGAGTCCCCCAAAAGAGCTGTCCGACCGCGAGCCCGAGCAGGAAGATTGCGAGGGTGATCTGAACCGGCCCAATCGTGGTGTCAAGGTCCTTGGCGATCCGAGGAAAGGCGGGCAGATACATGTCGATGGCCAGCGGCCCGAAGACCGACATCCCGCCAAGAATCCAGGCCAAGCGTCTTGCCAAAGCAGGCGAGACGATCGTGGTTGACTGTGCGCGGGGTGCATCAACCGGCAGGGCGATTTCGTCGTACTCGGTCATGTGGTCAGTCGACGACTACCCCGAGCAAAGGGACTATCGTCACCCTCCCCTTTTACGGCCGCCAAGAAACCGATTCTCTGGGTGGTCGTACGGCATCTACGGCTCGGTGCATTTCTCTTGGGTGCTGGCGTACCCAAGACAGAATAGCCCAGATTCCTCACGGTTACCATAGACTTGGGCCAACGAGGATGACGCGGAACCATCTTGCGGTGGGGGACAACGAGGAGTGGCGGGCTCGCCGAAGGGACGCATACTGCAAATCGGAGTTCGTACAACAGAGCATACCGGAACCTGGCCGGCGGCGTGCACGGCGCGCTGTCAATATTGACGCGTTCCGATCTGCAGGCTAACTTGCCTTTCTTCTTCT
>CAZFKF010000160.1:0-8365 GCA_964518805.1 uncultured Planctomycetaceae bacterium
AGATACACGCCGATGACACTATTTTGTGGGCGCAAAATCTGCTGTGCGCAAACCTGCACCTGTTCTGGCGTAGCAGCCGCCAAACGCTCTAAATAGGTTTCAAACCAATTATAGCTGGCAAACATTTCGCTGAAGCCCAACCAAAAGGCCTGATTCGTGATGCTTTCGCTGCCATAAGCAAACAAAGCGCGCGCCTGTTTGACGGCCCGTTGTAGCTCATCAATAGCCGGAGGGGTCTCTTGCAGGCGTTCGATTTCATCCTGAATAGCCTGGATGACGACATCAGCGCTTCGCTCTGGATGAACTACCGCCACGATATAGTATAAATAGGGGTCAATCGTCGCCTGTAATCCCCCGTGAACACTCACCGCCAGTTCTTTCTCAACCAGGGCGCGATACAGGCGGCTGGTCTTATTGGAGATCCCACCTCCAAACATATTGAGGTTGCTGGGGCCGGTCAGTAAGCTATCCAACACTGACATAGGAAAGAAATCGGGATCTTTGGCCGCCGGCGCATGAAAAGCCATCTGAACAAACGTCGTTTCACCGGGGCCTTCCACGATCACGCGCACGAGGTCTCCATTATCCGTGCTCTCAGCGTCTGCCTGCGAACACAACGAATAGCATAGGCCCGCCACAGAAGAAGCGCCCTCTCGCCTGCGGTTAGACGATGACACACGACGACTGCCCCCAAACCCTTTTCGACGACGAGATCTTCTCTGGCGCCGAACTGACCGCGCAGATCAAGGACGTCTTGGAAACGACGTTTCGATCGGTGTGGGTCGCGGGCGAGATCGGCGATTTGGCCCGTCCGCAGTCGGGTCACTGCTATCTGACGCTCAAAGACCCACAGGCCCAAATCCCGGCGGTCATCTGGCGGAGCACGGCTACTCGGGTCCGGTTCGAACTGCGCGACGGGTTGCAGGTGGTCTGCCGCGGCCACTTGGAGGTCTATGCGCCCCGCGGGAAGTACCAGTTGATTATCGAGGCCATCGAACCGCAGGGGATCGGTGCGTTGGAACTCGCTTTGCGGCAGCTTCACGAGAAGCTGGCCAAGGAAGGACTCTTCGAGCAGGCGCGCAAACGGCCTCTTCCGCGATTTCCCCGGCGGATTGCCGTGGTGACCAGTCCCACCGGAGCCGCCCTGCAAGACTTCCTCGAAATGCTCCGCCGCCGATGGCGGCTGTCCGACGTGCTGGTCGTGCCCGTACGCGTGCAGGGAGAAGGAGCGGCCGAAGAGATCGCCGCCGCGATCGCCATGGTCAACCGTTTGGCTGTTCCCGTCGACTGCCTGGTCGTGACCCGCGGCGGCGGCAGCCTCGAAGACCTCTGGGCGTTCAACGAAGAGATCGTGGTACGGGCCATTGCCGGCTCGCGGATACCGGTCGTGTCGGGCGTGGGACACGAGATCGACGTCACCCTGGCCGATCTGGCGGCCGACGTGCGAGCCCTGACCCCCAGCGACGCGGCCCACCGCGTGGCGCCGGGGGGCGACGAAGTGGCGCAGATCCTGTCGCACTTCGGGCGGCGGCTGAACGGCAGCCTTCGAGCGCGGGCGCAGGCGGCGAGAAACCGCCTGGCGGCCGTGGCCTCGCAGCGCGTGCTGCGCCGTCCCTTGGCCCTGGTCCACGATCGTGCCCGGCAACTCGACGAGTTGGAAGGCCGCGGCTTTCGCGCGGTGCGGAATCGGGTCCGGCAATCCAGGGTTCGCGTGGAATCGTTGCGGGCACGCTTGGAGTCGCTCAGCCCTCTGGCGGTGCTCGGACGCGGCTACAGCCTGACACGGCGAGCGCCCGACGGCCGCATTGTCCACGACGCCCAAGAATTGACGCCCGGAGACCTCCTGACAACCCGTTTTGCCCATGGGGAGGCGGTCAGCCGAGTGGAACAGTTGGAGGGCGATTGAAGATCCCGCGGCCATTTGTCTCAGCCCCTTTCCCGAGGGTATGATGACGGTTGCCCACGCGAAGCTGATCCTCCCCGTGGGCTTGGCTCCAGCATGAACCTCGTCCGGCGAGGCGAAGCATCTGTCTCGTCATCTTCTCCGAACAGAGAAGGACCGCCGCCAAAATGGCATCCATTCGCCTTTCGTTAACGGGCTCGCTCATCGTACTGGCCTGCGCATCGCTGGGCGCCGGCGGCGAGCCTCAAAGTCCGAGCGATCCTCCCCGGGTCTATCACGATGGGCGCGAGCAGCCGCTGAGATACGTGGGCCCGGGTCGCGAACAGCCCGACCCGACGGACGTGACAGAGGTGAAGATCGGCTATTTCGGCCCCAGCGATCCAGGGCACACGGAGGCCGGCGACATGTGGTCCGCAGCCCAATTGGCTGTCGAGGAGGCGAATCGCCAAGGTGGATACCACGGGAAACCGTTTCGCCTGATCGCCCGGTGGTCGGAAGACCCCTGGGTCGGCGGCGCCCGGCACGCGACCCAAATGGTGTTCGTCGACAAAGTCTGGGTCCTCGTGGGCGGGGCTGACGGAGCCAGCACGCATCTGGCCGAGCAGATCGCCACCAAAGGGCTGATCCCGGTGATCAGTCCCGTGAGCACCGATCGCAGCGCCAACTCGGCCTTTGTGCCGTGGATGTTTTCGTGCCTCCCGGGCGACGACGTGCTCGCGTCCCTCTTGGCCGATCGACTCGTCCGAGAGAAGCTCGGCGACGCGTTCGTGGTCGTCGCCTGCGACGACCACGATTCGCGCGTGTTTCTCGGTCAGTTCAACAACGCCATCCGCAAGCGGTCTCTGGTCGCGCGGCAACAGTTCGTCTACCCGACCGCGCCGGGCGAACCGACGGCTGTTCTGGCCCGGGTGCTGGCGTCGAAGCCACGCGCCGTGGTCTTGCTGGCCGGACCGGCGGCCGGGGCGCGGCTGGTGAAGTCGCTTCGCCAGGGCGGCTATGCGGGGCCGGTGCTGGGTGGACCCTGGATGGGAAGGCATTCGTTTCTAGAAGCCGCGGGGCCCGCGGCGGTCGACGTGGTCTTCCCACTCTTGTACGTGCCTGGCCAGGATTCCAAGGGATTCGTGACGGCATTCGAGCGCCGCGTGCGCCATCCGCCCGACTACGCTGCGGCCGCAACCTACGACGCCGTTCGACTCGCCGTGGCGGCGGTGCGCAAAGCCGGGTTAAATCGCGCGCGGATCGTCGATTCGATCCGCGATCTCTCGCCATGGCAAGGCGTCTCGGGGCAGATCCGGTGGGACGCCCTCGGAGGCAACGATCGTCCGGTCTCGCTGGGCACGATCCACCAAGGGCGCGCTGTCCCGCTGCTCGTGCGGTGATGATGCGCCACGTCGCGCAGTCATCGCCGTCGTCCTCCTGGCGCAGCATCGCCCCCCGCGCGGCAGACAAAGCACTTGAGATACTCGCTCTCCAGACAGTTGACGGCGATCGGATGATCGGGCGAGGCGCCCCGTTGTTCGAGCACCTGCACGTGCCGCCGTGCTTGCTGGGCAGCGCCCACCAGGACGCCGAGAAAGTCATCGCGCGTGATGAGCCCAGAACAACTGCACGTGACGAGGATGCCCTCGGGCTTCAGAAGTTCGATTCCCGCGCGATTCAGCCAGTGATACGCGCGAAGAGCATCCTCGCGCGCGCTGCGTGCGCGCGCGAACTTGGGAGGATCGAGAACCACGGCGTCGAAACGCTCTCCGGCTGCCGCCAACGAGCGAAGCACTTCAAAGGCTTCCCCCGTCTCGAAGCGGATATTGGCGACTCCGTTGAGCCCCGCATTGGCGCGGGCGCACTCAATGGCTTTCTCGCTGGAATCCACGGCCAGCACTTCCGCCGCCCGCCCCAACGCGCTGGCCGCCAGGCTGAAACCGCCCAGGTAGCAGAACATGTCCAGCACACGCCTTCCCGCAAAATGCGCAGCCGCGATGCGCCGGTTCTCGCGCTGATCGAGGTAGAAGCCGGTCTTCTGGCCTTCGAGGAGGTCGACCTGCCAACGGAGGCCGTTTTCGTGAATCAGCACAGGCGCGTCGGGGGGCTGGCCCCAATAGGGGCCATCGCGCAGCTCCATGCCTTCAGCTTGCGTCATACCCCGCTCTGTACGCACAACGACCCCGCGCGGGCTGGTCAATTCGACGAGCAGCGGGACGATCAGAGGCAGCCTCGCTGCCATGCCCAGTGACGTGACTTGGACCGCAAGGTACTCGGCATAGCGATCGACGATCAGCCCGCTCAACCCGTCGCCTTCGCTGAACACGAGCCGGGCCGCTCCCTTCGGGTCGTCGTACCCCAAGTGGCTGCGCAGGCCAACAGCCCTTTCCAACCGTCTTCGCCAAAACGCCTCTTCGAGCGATTCGCCTTGATCCCAGGTATAGAGCCGTACACGAATCCGGCTGCGGCTGTTGTAGATGCCTCGACCGATGAACTTGCCCCGGTGGCTGACCAAGTCCACCTCGTCGCCGTCTGCCACCGAGCCTTCAATGCGGTCGATTGCCTTGTCAAGGACCCACGGGTGACGGCTGGAGAACGTGCGGGCCTTCTCGGATTTCAGGACGATGTGGGGAAGCATGGTTTCCTGTGTATTGTCCAAACCATACGAACGGTCGTCAATTACCACTTCCCACGATGCCATTTCCCCTTGACACTCCCCGTGCGAGCCAGAGATACTCGCCATGGGATAGGATCGAGCGGTGCGCAGACGGGTGGTACGGTCATCCTGCATGGGCGCCGCGCGTGAGATCGGGTAGGAAGTCGTTGAATGTCCGACAACTCGGAATTTCTCTTTGCGACATGTCAGGTGGGGGCGGAGCCGGCCTTGAAGGGCGAGGTGGCACGTCGCTGGCCCACCTTCCGCTTTGCATACTCCCGACCTGGTTTTCTCACATTCAAACTCCCCACGGACCACGGCCTGTCGGGTGGGTTTGACTTAGGCAGCGTCTTTGCCCGCGCTTACGGTTTTTCGCTCGGCAAGGTCGTCGGCCAAAACCACGAAGCCATGGCGCGCGAGGTCTGGCGCACTTGGGGCGAGCGTCCCATACACCGAATCCATGTGTGGGAGCGTGACGCGGCAGCCCCAGGCGAGCGCGGGTTCGAGCCGTCGATCACGACTGCCGCGACGGAGGTCGCGGAGGCACTGCGTATCCAGTGTCCGCATCTTAAGCAACTTTCGGACCGGGCATTCGATCTGCGGCAGCCCGCGCGGTGGGGCGACCTGGTGCTTGACTGCGTCCTTGTCGGCCCCGAGGAATGGTGGGTGGGCTTTCATGCGGTCCAGTCATTTGCCTCCCAATGGCCAGGGGGCCTTTTGCCTTTGGAACTGCCGCCAGAGGCCGTCTCACGCGCCTGGCTTAAGATGGAGGAGGCATTGCGATGGTCGCAACTGCCCATGGCGGAGGGCGCGCGGTGCGCAGAGATTGGTAGCTCCCCCGGAGGAGCTACACAAGCTCTGCTGTCCCGCGGCTGCTCGGTCGTGGGGATCGATCCCGCCGAGATGGCGCCGGCGGTGTTCAGCCATCCCGAGTTTCGGCACATTCGGCGCCGCGTGGTTCAGGTGCGCCGACGCGATTTTCGGTCGGTGCGGTGGCTTACCGCCGACATGAATGTGGCACCGCGGTACACGTTAGACGCCGTCGAGGGGATCGTCACGCACCGAGAGGTGAGCATCCGAGGAATGCTCCTGACCCTCAAGCTGTTCGATTGGCGGTTTGCAGAGGAAATCCCTGAGTATATCCGCCGCGTCCGGGGCTGGGGATACAACGAAATACGGGTCCGGCAGTTGCAGCACAATCGCCAAGAGGTATGTCTGGCGGCCCTCCAGAAGCCCTTCCGTCGCAAGCCATCGCTCCGCCACAGATAAGAGAGACAATTTCGCGAATCTCGGCGAAGATCTCAACCAGAATCTTGATGCGATTGCACGCAATTCACGTTGAGTCTGGGGGCTGGGCGATGCGTGCTTCAAGAAAGGCCCCAGGGCAAGCCGAAGGGAGTGGCAGTCCTCCAATTCTGGTTGCGCAAGGTCTTCGTCTTGATCATGACATGCGGTAAGCGATTCCCACCAAAGTGCTTACTCCTTGCGCGCGACGGGGCAAGGATGACGCCTCGGTCACCCTGGGCGAATCAGCTTGACGAGATGGATCGGTAAGGGCGTGCCCTAGGGGCTCGATCCCCAAGTCAACCAGGTATTTCGATCCTGCCACGGGAGATGTGGAATGCTGCGGAGAGTTCGTTGTGGGCAGTCTGCGTCTTTCTGTGGGCTGCGATTGGCAGTCCTGGCGGTGATTTGGGCATTGTCGGGTGTGTGTCTCGCTCAGGGAGAATCGGCGCCCGCTGCTCCAAAGGCGGTTCCGCTCAAACGCCCCGCAGTCAGCCCCGAGTCGCACGATTCGGTGGGCAACCCACTGGCGCCGGGGCTCATGCCGTTGTTAAAGCAGGAAATCCGCGACGGCTTTGCCGCTCGCGGTATCCAGGCCGACTTTCAGCGGTTCTGTGCGTACACGGCGATGAAGCTCGACAGCACCGCAGGCGACTACACGAATTCGGAGGTCACGGGGAACTGCCGCCTGCGCTGGTACGACTACTTGATGCGTCACCCGCTGGAAGCGCCGGCCGAGGCGGAGAAGTTCACGCGGCAACTGCACCGCATGCTGCGAGGCAACCACGAAGGGCTCGACCAAGCTCTGACGCTGGCCCGCCTCAGAATGGACTGCGGGGCGCGCGAACCGCGGACGTTCGCAAAGGTCGCTTCGCCTGAGGAGGCATTGGAGGTCGTCGAGCAGGCTCTCACTGGGGCTCAAGTGAGTTTTGCCGCGGCCTTGGCGACTCTTACCCCGAGCGAGGTTGCAGAACTCTCGGGCAATCTATACTCGGTGTTCGTCGGCAGCAACATCCACGGGCACACGCTCAACGATCGCGTCACCGGTCGCCGGCTGTGCGACCTGATGGAGAGAATGGATCGTCGCGCGATGTTTTCCGCCGCGGATTCCCTCGTGCCGCTCACGGATCCAGAGTTGCTCCATCAACTGGAAGCCTTGCCCGAGGAAGGCAACGTACAGGTCGAGGGCGTGACGGGACGCGTGGTGCGGAAGATCGTCACGCCGGCTGGTACAATCGTCGTCGGCGGCAAGGAGAAGAACGTTTACGATCTCGACCGGATGACCGCCGTGGCCGCAGTGATCGATCTCGGCGGCGACGATCTGTATCGCGACGGCACGGTATCGCTCGAACGGCCGGTGCTTCTCGTGATCGACCTCGCCGGCAACGACCGCTACGAGGCAACCAAGCCTGGCGTCCAGGGAGGAGCGATGCTTGGGGTGTCCATGCTGATCGACCTGGCTGGACGCGACATCTATCGGGCCCAGGACGTGGCGCAAGGGTCGGCCCTCTGCGGCGTTGGTATTCTCGTGGATTTTGAGGGAGACGACTACTACGCAGGGGTGCGACGCCTTCAAGGACATGCCTTGGGCGGAGTGGGGATTCTCGTGGATCGCGCGGGAAACGACACCTATCGTGCGGCCATGTGGGCCCAAGGGTTCGGCGCGCCGTTGGGCTTTGGAGTCCTCGACGACCTGGGTGGAAGAGACCACTACTACGCGGGCGGCCTCTATCCCGATTCGTATCCCGAGACGCCGGGCTACGAGGGCTGGGGGCAGGGGGTGGGCGCGGGGCTCCGGCAGGTGGGAGACGGCGGCATCGGCGCGATCCTCGATGGCGGCGGCGACGACGTCTACGAATACGACTATCTCTCCCATGGGGGCGGCTACTGGCTGGGCCTCGGTTTCGCCCGTGACTTCGGCGGAAACGATCGCCGCTACGGCGGCACGCGTAAGGCCTTTGCCGGCGGCCCTCGCGCCGAGGAAGAGTTCCAACGATTCTCCTGCGGTTTCGGCTGCCACTACGCCTTGGGCTTCTGCTTCGACGACGAAGGGGATGATACCTACGGTGGAACGATCATGGGGCTGGGATTTGCCTGGGACGATTCGGTGGGAGTGCTCTGCGACTTCGCGGGAAACGACCGCTATGAAGCCACGGGCGGCGGAACCCAGGGCAACGGAGCCCAAGCCGGCCTGGGGATCATCTTCGAATACACCGGCAATGACGCCTATCTCGGGTACGGGCAAGGATATGCTTCGCCCGACGTTTCCTACCATCCGATGCCGCAATGCGGGGGAAATTTCAGCTTCGTCATCGACTACGGCGGCACCGATTCGTACGGCTGCGGCGCTGAGAACAACACCGTCAATGTCCGCGGGACCCAGGGCGGGTTCCTTATTGATCGACCGCTGCCCGAGGAAGCCGCGGCCGAAGCCGCGCGTCAGAAGGCCGAGGCGGCCAAGCAAGCGGCCGAGGCAGCCAAACAGGCGGCCGAACAACGCAGCGCCGAGGCTTCTACGGATTCGTCCGACAGTCCATGATCGG
>CAZFKF010000161.1:0-8349 GCA_964518805.1 uncultured Planctomycetaceae bacterium
ACCAACGCTAGGCCCCGGCGTAGAGTAGACATCGTACTCCGATGTGACTGTAAGGGGTGTCCAGCGCGCCTACTGTGTCGCCCGACGGCCTAGTGGTCTATCCATTTTGACTTCACCAGTTGGGTGCCACTGCTGGCTCGCCGAGCAGTGCTGGAAGCACGGTTGGACAATCCAGCCGTGGCCCCCGTAAACTCAATTTGGACAGACCACTAGGGTCGTGCCCGAAACGCTCGATGGTGGCTTCGCCGAGCGCTAACCATTTCCGGGATAAAAGGTTATGTTGAATGGTCCATAAACACACGCACGGCTTGGGGCGTCCCCGCACGGACTCGCTTTGGAAAGTGTGCCGCGGTGATGCTCGGAGGGATTGTGGCCGGGGAACGATTTTCGCAATTATCATTGTTTTCGCGGCAGCCCTGGCCCCGATCTCCGGCTCCTACGCAGATGCCGAGCAAGGCGAATCCAGTTCCGGCCCTGTAAGCCCGCTTCCCACTCTGGTGGTGACTCAATTGCCTGCCGACGCTGCGCAACGGCAGCAGGCCACGGGCGTCCCCGGCACGCTCCGAGCATCGTATGGCGACGGCGCTCGGCTCGTCCTGTGGAGTCCGGCCGCCGCGTCGCGGGTCGCGACGCAGGGGTTCCATAGCGCCGCAGATCCTTGCGTGTCCTTCGATGGCAAGCGGATCCTGTTTGCTGGCAAGCGAACTGCGGCGGACCGCTGGGCAATCTATGAAATGACGATCACCTCGGGCCAGTCCCGACAGATCACGCACCAGCGCGGCGATTGCCGCACGCCCTGCTACCACGGCCCGATGTACACCATCACCGAGAACGATCCCTGGCATCAGATCACCTTTGTCGAAGGCGAACCGGGCGTACTCAACGAATGCGGGGTTGCCCAGGCAACCGGTCTGTACTCGTGCAAACTCGACGGCACGTTCGTTCAGCGTCTGACGTACAATCTCTCGAGCGACTACGATCCGGCGGTCATGCCCGACGGCCGGATCGTCTTCGCCGCTTGGCAACGGGCCGAGTTGGATCGCGGTCCGGCGGGCCGCATCGCGCTGCTGGGCGTGAATATCGACGGAATCGACCCGGCCCCGTTCTGCGTCCACCAGGGCAGGCGGGTGAAACACATGCCATGCGTCACGACCGGTGGGCTGACCGTCTTCGTCGAAGGCGACACGGTGCCGTGGGACGGGGCTGGCATGCTTTCCTGCGTATCGCTTCGCAGGCCGCTGCACTCGTACCGGACGATCACCGGTCCGTCCGACGGCTTGTTTCATTCGCCTTCCCCTTTGCCGGATGGGAGAATCCTCGTCGCGCGGCGTCCGAGCAACGGCACCGGCACGCACGCCGTGTGCTGGATGGACCTCGCTTCCCGGCGGATCGAGCCGGTCTTGCACGATCCGCGGTTTCACAGCATCCAGGCCAAAGCGATTGTGCCCACCGGAGAGCCGGACGGACGCTCGAGCGTCCTGACCCCTGAGGTCCCGCTGGGCAAGTTCTACTGCCTGGACGTCTCCAAGAATGACTTTAAAGACGCCGCGTGGCTGGCGCGCGGCACTGCTAAGAAGGTTCGGGTCATCGAGGGGATTCCGCGCACGAAGCCCGCCGGGCAAGGAGCGGCGCCTGCGCTGGCCCAGCGGAGAATCCTCGGAGAAGCCCCGTTGGCGGCCGACGGATCGTTCAATGTCGAAGTGCCGGCCAATCTGCCGATCCAGCTCCAGTTGCTCGACGACAAGGGAATCGCCTTGCGCTCGTGTGGATGGATTTGGACCCGCAATCACGAGCCGCAGGGCTGCATCGGCTGTCACGAAGACCCGGAACTAACGCCGACCAACCGCGTGGTGGACGCCGTGGCGGTCAACTCGGTATCGCTTTGCCCGCCGCCGGAGAGACGCTCGTCCGTGGATTTCCGCCGCGACGTGATGCCGATCCTTGCCGGCAAGTGTGTCGACTGTCATTCGGCCGGCGGCAGCCCGCCGAGGTTGGACGGCCGGGCGGACGGCGCATCGGACCAAACGGCCGATGGTTCGGCGAAGAACGTGTACGAGACCCTGTTGGCGCAAGATCGTTCGGGCCCCCGAGGCGAGCCGGCGTGGAAGTACGTTCATCCGGGCCGGTCGCGCACCAGTCCGCTGGTCTGGCACCTGTTTGGCGTCAATACGTCGCGTCCCTGGGACGGCCTCGCGGCAACGCAGCCGGCGAAGCCCATCGCGGCCGACAAGGCGAAGCCTCTTTCAGGGCAAGAACGGGACGTGCTGGTGCGCTGGATCGATTTGGGAGCCGCGTGGGAGAGTGCATCTCCGGGGACCAGCGCGTCCGCGGGCCGCGCAGGAGGGAAACCATGAACCACGTCTGTCTCTTGACGATCGCTTGGCTCGGCCCAGCCGTGGCCGCTGCCGCCGAACCGGCGCTGCCGGTCTTCACCGACGTTACCCAGAAGGCGGGAATCCGCTTCAAGCACAGCTACGGCGATACGCACCTGGACAACATCGTCGAGGGGACCGGCGCCGGCTGCATGTTCTTCGACTACGACGGCGACGGCTGGCTGGACATTTACCTGATAACGGGCCGCTACACGCCGGACGTCAACGACAACACCGGGCGCAAACTGCGGGGCAAGTTCACCAACAAGCTCTACCACAACAACCGCGACGGCACGTTCACCGACGTGACCGAGAAGGCGGGCGTGGGGGGCAAGCACTTTAGCTGCGGGTGTTCGGCGGCCGACTACGACGGCGACGGAAACCTCGATCTCTACGTGCTCAACTACGGTCCGAACGAGCTGTTCCACAACAACGGCGACGGAACGTTCACCGACGTTTCGGCGAAATCGGGCCTGGCCGACCCGCGCTGGAGCCTGGCCGCAGGCTGGTTCGACCACAACAACGATGGCCGGCTCGACGTCTACGTGGTGAACTACTTGGAATACGACAAGGGGGCGTTCCGCGACTTCTACCGGCCGCAAGGCTATCCCGGACCGCTGAGCTACCCCGCCCAGCACCACGCACTCTACCGCAACAACGGTGACGGCACGTTCACCGATGTATGCAAGGAGGCTGGAGTGAAGTGCCCCGGCGGACGCGGCATGAGCATCGCCATCGCCGACTTCCGCAACGCCGGCCTGCTGGACATCTACGTGACCAACGACGCCTCGGCCTGCTACTATTTCCGCAACACGGGCAAAGGATCGTTCGTCGAGGAAGGACTGACCCGCGGCATGGCCTTTGGCGAAGGGGGACAGGGCGTCTCTTCGATGGGACCGGTCGTCGGCGACATCGACCACGACGGCCGGCTCGACGTGTTCGTGCCGGCGATTCGCTACGGGTCGCTGCACCTGAATCGCGGCGAGTACTTCACCGACGAGACCAACGCCATGGGGCTTGCCGAGATCTGCGGGCAGTATACCGGCTGGGGCGCGGCCCTGTTCGACTACGACAACGACGGCCATCTCGACCTGTTTCAGGCCAACGGCGATGCCCACCACGAGCACATCGAAGAGGCCATGCTCGTGCGCAACAACGGCCGCGGACGCTTCGTCGACGTGGCCCGCCAGTCGGGCGACTATTTCAAGACCAAGCATGTGGGCCGCGGCATCGCCGTGGGCGATTTCGACAACGACGGGGACAAGGATATCCTCGTGGTCAACATCAACGATTCCCCCTGCCTGCTGCGCAACGACGGCGGCAACCGGAACTCCTGGCTGGCCGTCGATGCCCGGCTCCCCAACGAGAAGTCGTACGCCGCGGGGGCCCGCGTCAGCGTGACGGCCAACGGGATCACCCAGAGCCTGCACATGGCTCTGCCCCAGGGCTATCTATCGCAATCCGACCCGCGCCCGTATTTCGGCCTCGGCAAGGCGACCCGCGCCGAGAAGGTCGAAATCCGCTGGATGAACGGGAAGACGACCGTACTCAAGGACGTTCCCGCCCATCAGATCCTAAAAGTCGTTCAGCCAGCGAACTAAGAGGAGCCCGAAGACGATGCAACGCTTGGTGAATCCTTCAGTTCGTCCCGGAGCTGCCCATTGGCAATCGGTTGGGGGTTGCCGATGTGGTGCGTGTGGCGCGGGGATGGCTTCGGAGGACCGGGAGACCTTCGGTGGTGCGGTCGGCGGGGTGAGGAGACCCGCGCCGAGCGCGATGGGGCCCGCGCCGAGCGCGATGGGGCCCGCGCCGAGTGCGATGCCTTTGCCTCTCCCCTTCTCCCCCCCTCCGTGTCTCTATCTCTCCCCCTCCGTCGTTTCTTACCGCCTCCTCCCGCTAGTCGCGTTCGTCCTGCTGCTCGCCACGGCCCGTCTGGCCGTGGCCCAGCAGCGGCAGCCCGTGTACGTTGGGGCCCAGATGTGCGCGCCGTGTCACGACGGCAAGCACATGGGCGATCAGTTCACCAAGTGGTATCTGTCAAAGCATGCCAGCGCGTACACGAGTCTCTCGAAGCCTGAGGCCAAGAAAATTGCCCTCTTGAGCGGAATCCCCATGGACCCGCAGAAATCGGCCATGTGCCTCGGCTGCCACGCCACCGGCGCCGACGCAGAGGATTGGGAGAGAGACCCGACGTTTTCCGAGAAGGAAGGCGTCTCGTGCGAAAAATGCCACGGACCTGGCAGCGAGTATATGGACGCCGCCGTGATGACCAACCGTCAGGCGGCGATGAGGGCGGGGCTGATGATGCCCACGCGCGACGACTGCCTCAAGTGCCACAAAGAGAAGGGCTCTCACACGCGTGTGTTGGGGCGTCCGGCTCTCGACATGGCCAAGGCATGGGAGATGATCACCCATCCCACGCCCGCCAATTGGGAGAACCGGAAGATCGAGCCCCCACCGCCGCCCAAGGATCCTGCTGGCCACAAGGTCACGGGGGTCATGTCGTGCGCCGACTGCCACACGGGCGCCGACAGCGGCTTCCAGTACAGCAAGTGGCGCGACAGCAAACACGCCATGGCCTACGCCGATCTGGGGACTCCGCGCGGTTATGCCATCGCCAAGGAGATGAAGGTCAAAGGCGATCCGCAGACGAGCGTCGCCTGCCTGAAATGCCACTCCACGGTGCACGCCCAACCGGTTGCCGGAACGATGGAGCGGTATTCCGTGCACGAGGGCGTGGGATGCGAGGCCTGCCACGGCCCGGGCAGCGACTATTCCGATATCGCAGTGATGAGGGACAAGGCGAAGGCCCAGGCTGCGGGACTGAAGAAGGTCGGCCCCGAGACGTGTCAGACGTGCCATGCCAACGCGCACGGCAAGCCGTTCGATTACGAGAAGAGCCTGGCGGCGATTGCCCATCCCAGCAAGCTACCGCCCCCGGCGCCCGAGGTCCGCTACAAGACGCCGCTGAATCTGGCGCTGCGGCCGGCAAGCAACGACCTCTACGTGACCTGTGAGGCCGCGTACAGCGTCATTGTGGTCGACGCTGCAGCACGCCGCAAAGTGGCCGAGATCCCCGTGGGCGGGCAGCCCATGGACGTGACCTTCAGCCCCGACGGACGCCGGGCCTACGTCAGCAACCGCCTGGATGATTCCGTTTCCGTGATCGACACCGAGGCCCGCAAGGCGGTCGCCACGATCCCCGTGGCCGACGAGCCGCACGGCCTGATCACCGATCGCTCGGGGAAGACGCTCTACGTGCTCAACACGGCGTCGGACGACATCTCGGTGATCGACACCGCGTCGCTCAAGGAGATCAAGCGTCTGTCGGCGAGCCGCGCCCCGTGGTCGCTGGCCATGTCGCCCGACGGTTCGCGGATCTACGCCACGAACATGTTTTCCCGCTTCGTTCCGTACCGCAAGCCCTCGGTTTCCGAGGTCACGGTGATCGATCCCGAGCGGGCCGTGGTGGAAGACCGCATCCTCGTGCACGACACGAACCTCGTACAAGGCGTGGCCTGGCACCCCAGCGGCAAGTATGCCCTGGTCACGATGCTCAGGACCAAGAACCTCGTGCCCATGACGCGGATGATGCAGGGTTGGACGATCACCAATGGACTCGGCATCCTCTGGGCCGACGGACGCGTGGACCAGGTGTTGCTGGACGAGCCAGGCATGAGCTTCCCTGATCCGATCGGCGTGGCCATCACGCCCGACGGGCGGTACGCGATGGTGACCAGTTCTGGCACCGATCGGGTGGCGGTGGTCGACCTGCCGAAGCTGGTCGGCATGCTCGAAGCCGCCGGCCCCGAAGAGCGCCGCGAGGTGTTCCCTAACCATTTGGGCAAAGCCGCCGAGTTCGTCGTCGCGCACATCACCACGAAGGACTGCCCGCGCGGTATCCTCATCATGCCCGACGGCAAGACCGCCTTCGCGGCCAACTCGTTGGACGACTCGCTCACGGTGATCGACGTGGCCGCTCGTAAGTCGATCGAGCGGATCGACTTGGGCGGCCCGAACGTGATCACCCAAATCCGATTCGGCGAGCGGATGTTCCACAGCGCCAAGGTGTCGTTCCGCCGGCAGTTGTCGTGCCATTCGTGCCATCCGGACGGGCATGTGGATGGGCTGACGTACGACATCGAAGAGGACGGCCCCGGCGGCGGCATCGGCAAGGACCCGGTCGACAACCGCACCCTGCGCGGCATTCTGGACACGGCTCCGTTCAAGTGGTCGGGCATCAATCCGACGCTCTCGCGCCAGTGCGGCCCGCGCCTCTCGGTGTTCTTCACGCGTCTGGCGCCGTTCACGCCGGAGCAATTGACCGCGCTGGACAACTACATCTGCACCATTCCCCGCCCGCCCAATCGCTACCGCCCGGTGGGCGCCCCGTTGACCGACGCCCAGCGCCGCGGCCGGGCGATCTTCTTCCGGACCATGAGGAACGACAAGTCGCCGATCCCCAAGGAGCAGCAGTGCGCCAATTGCCACTTCCCGCCGCTGTACACCGACCGCAACATGCACGACGTGGGGACGCGGGGGCCCTTTGACTCGCACGCCAAGTTCGACGCCCCGCACCTCAACAACATCTACGATTCGGCGCCGTACCTGCACGACGGAAAGGCCGCCACGCTGGAGGAAATCTGGACGATCTACAACCCCTACGACCAGCACGGCGTGACCAACGACATGACCAAAGACCAGTTGAACGACCTGATTGAATACCTCAAGACGCTGTAAGAGAAGACCCCGCGCTGTGCGCGGGTTACACGCCGAACGCAGGTGGGCAACGCGGATTTCGTCCCGGAGGGACGGTTGAAAATAGCCCAGCGATTCATCCAGCGATGAATCGCTGGGCTACGGTCAAATGCCCCTCCGGGGCAAGTGACCGCACGCGGTGTTCGCGGACGGGCGCGGTTAGAAGGAGACCCGCGCCAAACGCAGAAGGCGGCGGGCCCGCTCCGGCCGGCACTATTCCACTCGGTTATGGTTCCATAAGGAAAAGCGATTCTCGAGCGCCGTTTGTCGGGGATTCGTCAAACGGCATGCAGTTTTGGGGAAATCAAGAGCAAACATCGATCCAACGACCGCCAGAGCCCGTAAGACCTGCGGGTTATTGTTCCTTCGTTTTCCCAGCAAGAGGAGTCGGGCTATGAAGCGTCGAGAGTCCTGCAGGCGAGGCTTCACCCTGGTGGAGCTTCTGGTCGTCATCGCGATTATCGGCGTGTTGATCGGTTTGTTGCTTCCGGCCGTCCAAGCAGCGCGCGAGGCGGCGCGCCGCAGCCACTGCCAGAACAACCTCAAGCAGTTGGGCCTGGCAACGCACCTCTATATGGATACGATGGGCGCGCTGCCGCCGATGTGTATCCTGAAGCAGGACCAGCTCTCGACCACCTGGTCGGTGCAGGCCCGCATCCTGCCCTACATCGAGCAATCGAATCTCCAGCAACTCATCGACTGGCGCTTGAGTTGGTCGCTGCAGCCCAACGTGTGCCAGACCCGCGTGCCGACGTTCCTCTGCCCGAGCGAAATCCAGGACCAGCCGGCGGTCCAGCCCACGATGACGCATTATCCCCTCAACTACGCGGCCAACTCCGGCACATGGTTCCAGTGGGACCCGGTGACCAACGCCCACGGCGACGGTGCCTTTGTGGTGAACGCCTCGCTGAAGCCCGCCAATTTCGTCGACGGGATGAGCAATACCCTTGGGTTGGCCGAAGTGAAGGCGTTCAACGCCGACTTCATCGACGGGGGCGCGCCCACGGCGCCGGGCTGCTCGGCGTCTTCGAGCCCCCAGGAGCTCCTCAACTACGGCGGCAATTTCACCCCCAACTTCGGCCATACGCAGTGGGTCAACGGGCTGATCATCCACAACGGGTTCACGACAACGTTTCCGCCACACAGGCGGATTCCCTACGTCAATCCCGCCGACGACAAGTACTACGAAATGGACTTCCATTCGATTCGTCTTGGCTAT
>CAZFKF010000162.1:0-8251 GCA_964518805.1 uncultured Planctomycetaceae bacterium
CGAAGGCAGCCCGAAGCTGCTCCTCTTCGGGCCAGCCCCCACGGTCATCGCTGGACTCAATCGCCGAGCAGTCGTTGTCGGCGAGCCAATCGTAGGCGGTGGATTCCCAACCTCTTGGCAGTTCGTATTCCTGCTTCAGCCGCCAAGCAGCCTCACCGATGTTTTCGACCGTGGCTTCGTACTCCCTACGGGAGTAGTCCTCTTCATCGAGGACGGGATAGTCCGCCATCCGCTCGGCCAGTTCGTGGTACTTGCGGAACGCTTTGGTGATTCGGCCCCTCTTGAAGACCCGGATGGAGAAGCCGTCCACGTGCCCCACCGCCCAGTGTGAATGGGTTTCGGGCACCACGTCGGGGTTGCGTCCATTGGTGAACGTTTTCAGAGCTTCTTCGATGACGGCGGCGTTGGACTGGTCGAGTAGACCGGAGTCCCTGTGGTGTGTGTAGCAGATGGTCCAATCATCCGGCGACGAGAGGTCTCGGGCTCGATGCCAAGCGAAGCACTCGAAGTGTTGCCAATTACCGGCGGCTTCTCGTGCCGCATCTTCCAAGCTCAGTTCTGCAAGCCGCATGGTCGGCTCCTGTTCGGTTGGTTTCGTTTGCCCGAGGCTTCGGTTGGTGTCCTGTTGTGCGAGGAGACCGGCGGGACGGCCGATGTTGATCCGAAAGGCTTCACGACTTTGCAGCGGCAGCGGCAACACCCCAGCCGACCGGTCAAGCGGAGGTGTCCTTATCTGCCGAGGCGGTCATCGAAGCGGAAGCCGATCCACGATCACCATCGGACCATCCCAACCAGCCCGTCCCGATCAGGACTGCGATGGTGTTGGTGTCCGAGAGAGGCCAGATTCCCGTGAGGCAAACTTTGCCTGACGGGAGCGGCGCTTCTGTGCGCCGCCCCGTCTCATCGAGTCATTTACTCGACAAGGGCCTCTTCGGGTTCCGGGGCCGGTGTCCGGCTGAACGAGAGGATGTAGTCGGCTGCTTTGCTGGCTTGCGCCGATGCTTGGAAGATGAACCTCGGGTCGTTTTCCAGAGAGGAAATCCAGGACTTGAGGTAGGCTTGGTGGTTCTGAAGGTTGTCGCCGGTCGGCAGGCCCAGTTCCGCACAGAGGAAGCAAGCCCCAATCTCGGCTACCAACTCGCCCAGGGCGTAGGAATGCTCGGCGTTGCGGCGTTCCCAGTTCAACCGACTGGCGTGCTCGGTCCAATGCACCATCTCGTGGCCCACCGTCTCGTAGTATTCGGCCATCGTGGCGAATT
Source organism: uncultured Planctomycetaceae bacterium (assembly GCA_964518805.1). GTDB lineage: Bacteria > Planctomycetota > Planctomycetia > Pirellulales > Thermoguttaceae > CALFBP01. The sequence goes on from CAZFKF010000162.1 coordinate 1,260, forward strand.
GGTGGCGGTAGGGGAGTTCGATGAAATCGCCGGTGGGGGAATAGCGAGCTTCATTCCCGCCGTAGCGGATGTCCGCACCGGTGGCGGCAATCACGGCATCCGCCTTTTCGTACCGTTAGTCCAGGACAGCCGGAGCAAGTTCACGCCGACCCGCATGGAAATGGTCAAGGCCCGTCGTCTGCTCCGCATTGAACACGCAGAAGGTCCGCATCACGGCGAACTTCTCTTCTTCCTCCTCGCCGGTGTCCGTGGTGACGGTCTTGGTGACGGGGCGGAAGAGGATGATGCTAGTTGCCTTCTCGCCTCGGCGGACATAACCACCGGCCTGCTTGACAGCCTGGAAACTGCCCCACCACCGGGAGCGGTAGCCGTGCTTCATGCTGGCCAGGGCCAGGATCAGCACGTTGATGCCTCGATAACCCCGGAGCGTGCTGAGGCTTCGAGGTGAGCCGCAGTTCGGGTCGAGCGCCCACGGCCTGCGCCAGGGCGGGAGGTTCCCACTCTTCAGGGCCTCGACGATCTGGTTGGTGATGGCGTGGCGAATTTCGTTCTGGCTCGGCATCGGTCGTCCCTTTCAAGGTGGCGTGGTTGGAACGACCGGCCCGATGGTGTCCGATTCGGAATCATGGACGGGGCGAAAATGGGCCGAACCTGGGTATGTTGGTGTCCCGCAGCGTCCTGACTGGCGACTGCCGGATCGCATGAGAAATGCGACGGGCGAGCGAAACGACCGGCGGGAAAGTGAGACGAGACCGGGAATGCGAGTGGCAAGGCGGCGATTCAGCCGTTGCGTAAGTCATTGAGCAAGAATGGATTGCGGCATACCGGACGGCACGCCCGAGACGCCAGTCTCAAATTCTCACGAAATCGCCCAACCGCCCTCGTCCAGGGGCCGAGCGTCTCGCATCGCCCACGAGCGTGACACCGAGACCCCAGGGTGATGGGAGCCATCACCCGAATCGGACTTGCTCTTGTCGGCATGGCTTGCATCGCCCCACCGGCTCCGTCCTAATCAACTATGCCGTGCCCGGATGGTCTGGCTACCGTGGTCCGAGTGAGCGACGGTCATCGAAGAACCGAACGTGATTTTGCCGAGGAGGTTTCCTTGTTCAGCGGCCTGCGATACTTGGCGCACCTGTGGTCGGAGATCGTTTTGGCGTTGCTCTGCGTCTGCGCCAGCCGGACGTATGCCGATGGCTCCATCAACCGGCCCGATCAGGACATCAGCAGATGGGAGCGGACCAAGGAGAACCTGCTGTGGGGCTTCTCCAACATGTATCAGCCGTGCGTTCGTGAGATCCCCGGCGACGACTACCGGTACAAGATGTGGTTCTTCGGCTGGGCGGTGGGCATCGGCAACAAAGGCTACCCCGGCTGCGATGCGATCTTTCACGCCCGTTCCAAAGACCTCAAGAAGTGGGAGGTGTACTCCGGCGAGGGCCGATGGGATGCCACGATGGACCCGAAGGTCTGGGTGCCGGTGATCACCGCCGACACCAAGCCCTATGACGACTGGCACGTTGGCGACCCGTCCGTAGTCTGCAAGGAAGGACGGCTCTACATGGCCTTCAGCGCCACCGGCAGCACCGATAAGGTGAAGTTCCACCCCAACAACATGCTGCTGTGCGTCATGGGAGCGACCTCCGACGACGGCATTCATTGGAAAAAGACCGGCCAACCGCTCCTGATCGAACCAGCCGAAGCCCAGAATCCGACCACGGGCGACGGGTGGACGGGCGATTTTCACCGGCCGAGCCTGATGTGGGATCAAGGCAAATGGCGGTTGTGGTTCGACTATTGGCATCCAACCAGGGGCGTGTGCATGGGGTACGCCGAGAACACCGGCACGTTCGATGCGCCGGGCGGCTTCAAAGTGCTACGGTCTGGCTTGGAACCGGTCATTATCGAGTGGCCCAATCCCGAGGTGGTCAAGGTCGGCAACCGCTACCACTCCTTTGCCGATCCGATTGATCCTCGGCGAAAGTACGATCACGTGAAGTACCCGATTCGGAACAGGGCGATTTGTGAAGCGGTCTCCGATGATGGACTCAACTGGAAGATCGTCGGGTTCATTCAGCCCGAGGACGATGCCTATGCCACGCACGTCCCGCAAGCTCTGGTGGCCGAGGTCGAGGGGAAGAAGTGGCTGTACCTCTTCTACTCAACGCAACGAGGTGGGGAAACCAACTACGACTACCGCTATGACCGGATTCGAGCGATGCGAAGGGAGATCAAGCCATAGTCGGCAGTCCCGTGCCGAAAGGACCATCCGATGGACAGGGTGTACCGCAGCAAGATCGATTGGTGGGTCGGGCTGATCCTGACCGGTGCTATCGTGGCGATGCTGGGTACTGGAGTCGCTTTGCTTGTCGCCCCGCCACCAGATGCTTCGCAGGTCAAATGGGTTGCGGTTTTGACGTTCTTGTTTGCCGCCTTCACGGCATCGCTGCCGTTCTCAACCTCGTACACGATCACGAGCACCGATCTGCTTGTGAAAGCAGCCTTCTTTCGCTGGCGGGTTCCGCTGGATCAGATCGTTGAGGTCTTCCCCACGCACAACCCGCTCAGTTCCCCGGCGTTGTCGCTCGACCGGCTGCGGGTGAACTACAAGCGGCCGAGCGGCAGGACGTGGTGGGTTATGATCTCGCCAAGAGACAAGGAGCAGTTCATCAACGAACTGGCCAATGCTGCCGGACTTGAGCACGACGGCAGTGGGCTTGTGCGGAGAGGTTGACCACAGATAAGAAGCCGAGGGCGTGCGCCCATCACCATACTTGACCATGAGGAGACCTTTCATGAAACGATTTCTCGTCGCCCTATTCCTGGTCGCCACGGTCATCTCATCGGCATGGGCCGACGAGCCGATTCGAGAGCGAATCGAGTGGGCAGACATTTGGGTCACGGATGCCGACAAGAGCGACCTGCTACGAGTGCTGCTCATCGGTGACTCAATCACCAGGGGCTACTTCGATCAAGTGGAGAAGCAGTTGGCAGGCAAGGCGTATTGCGCCCGGCTGACCACCTCGAAGTGCGTTGCCGATCCGTCGTTTCTCGATGAGGCGAAGCTCTTGCTGAAGCAATACCCGTTCGCTGTCATCCACTTCAATAACGGACTTCACGGCTTCGGATATAATGAGGAGCAGTATCGGGTGGGGCTCTCCCGGTTGCTGGAACTATTGGCAGTCCAAGCCGCTGATGCCAAGCTGATCTGGGCGACCACGACGCCGGTGCGAGAGCAAGCCAATCTGGGTCAAATCGCCGAAACGACGCAGCGGGTGAAAGCCAGAAACCAGATCGCCGCCGAGGTCTTGCGAGACCGTGGAGTCATCACGAACGACCTGTACGGTCTGGTCGAGCAGCACCAGGAGTATTACTCCGGCGATGGAGTCCACTTCAACGAGAAGGGACGGGAACTCCAGGCGAAACAGGTGGCTGGGGCAGTGCTGTCGTGTTTGCCGGGGGCGAAGAAATGAAGCGTCGTGATCCTCTTGCCACCATCGCAGCCGAACCACTGCCGGACCTTGATCCGGCGTACCTCGCTGCCAGGGAGAGACTGGCGGCAGGAAAGCCCCTCGACAAGCCGATACCTCAGCGGAAGTATGGCCGCACCGATGAGGAACTCTCCGTGATCGGCTTCGGCGGCATGGTCGTGAAAGACGTGATGACCAAGCAGGCGGCGACCTTCGTGGCCCAAGCCGTGGATAGAGGGATCAACTACTTCGATGTGGCCCCGTTCTACGGGAATGCCGAACAGCGGCTCGGGCCAGCGCTGAAGCCCTACCGCCAAGACTGCTTTCTCGCCTGCAAGACCCTGGAACGTGATGCGGATGGTGCAGCCAAAGAACTGAAGCAGTCCCTCAAGTTGCTCAAGACGGATCATTTCGACCTCTACCAGCTTCATGCCCTCACCGACGTGGAAGAGGTCGAGCAGGCGTTCGGCCCTGGCGGGGCGATGGAGACCTTCTTGAAGGCCCAGAAGGACGGCAAGATCCGGTACATCGGCTTCTCAGCACACAGCGAGGAAGCCGCCCATGCCGCCATGGACCGCTTCGATTTCGACTCCATTCTGTTTCCCCTAAGCTTCACGGCCTGGATCAAGGGGAAGTTCGGCCCATCCGTTTACAGGCGAGCCAAGAAGGCCGGGCAGGGCATCCTGGCGTTGAAGGCGATGATGCACCAGAACTGGCCGAAGGACATGAAGGAAAGCGAACGACCTTGGGAGAAGGCGTGGTACGAACCGTTTGATGAGATCGACAAAGCTGCTCTCGGGCTGCGGTTCACGCTGCACCTGCGGGTAGATGCCTTGATTCCTCCTGGGCACTGGGAGTTGTTCAAGATGGCGCTCGACCTCACACAGGCGGGAGCCCTCGTGCCGCTGAACGAGAACGAGCAGAAGCTCATCCGTCAGATCGCTCGGAAATCAGATCCTCTGTTCCCACTGCACGAGTAATCACATGAGCCTCACCAAACAGACCATAGGGCTTGTGGTTTTCGTTGCCCTGTGCCTCGGTGCTGCTGCGCTCTGGAGTGCTGCGACCGTTCCTCGCATCGAGGGCTGGTATGCTGCCTTGGAAAAACCATCGTGGAGACCGCCAAATTGGGTCTTTGGGCCGGTATGGACGGTGCTCTACATCGCCATGGCGGTGGCCGCTTGGCTCGTCTGGAGGCAAAAGGGCTGGCCCGGAGCCCGAGTGCCGCTGACGCTGTTTGGCGTTCAGCTTGCGCTCAACGTGGCGTGGTCGTGGCTTTTCTTCGGGCTTCGCAGTCCTGGACTCGGCTTCGCTGATATCATTCTGCTGTGGATGGCCATCGTGGCGACCCTGGTAGCTTTCTGGCGACGATCTGCGGTTGCGGGCCTGCTCTTCGTGCCCTATCTGGCGTGGGTCACGTTTGCCGCCGTCCTGAACTACTCGATCTGGCAGATGAACGCCTAACAGGACTCGACCAACCGTATCAGATCAGGAGGGAAGTCCGATGGCGAAATCGCCCACGCTCAACCGGTTCCCGCTGTTCGGTCTGTTCGCCCAGCGTGCTGCCCGGAGAATGGGCTACACGGATGAAGAGGCCCGATTGCTCGGGTACTCCACCGCCCTCCTCTTCGCAATCTACAAGGCCAAGGGGCAGAAGAAGGATCGGGGCGAAAAGCCGAAGAAGGAGATCCCCAAAGAGGTGAAGGCGCTCAAGACCGAGACTATCGAGTTCGGCGGGCAGCAGTACGAGGTTGTCCGGGGCAAGCGGAAAAAGCTGGAGAAGACCGTGGTCGGCCACGAGGTTCACGACCCGGCCGAGTATGACAGCGATGTGGAAGCGAAATTCCCCGAAGGTTGGCACGACCGGCTCGCCAAAGCGTTCGATGAGTACCTTGCGGATCACGACGCCGACCAATTGAACACGGGCGACACGCTGTTCCAGCTTTACAGGGCATGGCGGGATGGGTGCAAAGTGGGCTTCAACCGAGTCGATCTGGAGAAGCTCATCGGCTGGCTTGGTGAGCACAGCAAATGACGATCCTGCCGGTCCAATCCGAAGAACACTTCCTTGCGATTCGGGAACTCTTCCAGGAATACGCCGCCTCGCTTGGCTTCGATCTGTGCTTTCAGGGCTTCCAGCAGGAGCTTGCCGAGTTGCCCGGCTGTTATGCCCCGCCGCATGGCGGGTTGCTGCTGGCGGTGGACGCAGGCGAACATGTCGGCTGTGCAGCATTGCGGCCTCTTGGAAACGGGGTCTGCGAGATCAAGCGACTCTATGTTCGACCAGCCCACCGAGGCCGACGCTTTGGATGGCAGTTGGCCGTAGCGATCATCGAGGAGGCCCGGAAGATCGGCTACCGCACAATGAAGCTCGACACGATCTCCACCATGGCCGAGGCGATTGCGCTGTACCGGTCCCTCGGTTTCCGGGAGACCGAACCCTACACGCATAACCCGATCCCCGGTGCAGTTTTCTTTGAGCTTGGGCTTGTGGAGTGAAGTCCTATGCCGCCCATTGAGCACCTCGTCGAAGCAGCCATTTACGCCGATGATCTCGACAAGGCCGAGGTTTTCTATCGGGATGTTCTCGGGTTGGAGATGCTGACGAAGGAACCGGGGCGGCACGTCTTCTTCAGAGTCGGCCAGAGCGTGCTCTTGGTTTTCCTGGCCGAGGCGACCCTGAAAGGCGGGATGCTTCCGCCACACGGAGCCCAGGGGCCGGGACACTTCGCACTGGGCATCCCGACCGATTCCCTGGATGCGTGGAAAGACCATCTTCGTTCCCACGGTGTCGAGATCGAGAAGGAGGTCGAGTGGCCGAGAGGTGGGAAATCGCTGTACTTTCGTGACCCGGCGGGCAACTCGGTTGAACTCGTGACCCGAGGGCTCTGGGGACTACCGTCTGGTTGGTGAGAGCACCAGTGAAACGATTCGCTGCAATGATGAAGTACCTGTTGTGGTTCCTCGGCATTGTGTTGACCGTGGTCGGGGTCTCGGGCAATCCCATGCACTTGATTTTCCCAATGTGGATCTTCACCTACCTTCTCCGGGAGCCGTTGAGGAGGATGGTCCGAGGCGTTTCGTTCAGCGTGTCGTTCATTGGCTTTGGCGTGTTCTTCGGACTGCTGACCGAGGTTTTCGCCATCATCAACAACCGTTCGTTGCCACCCGAGCAGCGGATACTGCTCAGCCCAGACCCGATGCTGGATCTGGTCTACGGCCTCTTCTACTACTCGCTGCTCATCGTGACGTGGTACGTCCTTATCAGGGCGTTCACCTACTCGAAGACGGAAGTCTTCGTCATCACGGGGATTTACGGCATTTTCACCGAGGAGGTGGGGCAGGTCTTCATGCGGATCTTCACGGTCCCGGTGATCGGCCTGCTCTACGCCATCATCGTTTCGTTCGTCTACGGGATCTTCCCAATGCTGGCTTACATGATGAGCGAGGAGAAACTCGGAGCGAAGCGGGCCAATGTGGTGGTCCGTTTCCTGGTGGCTGCACCGGCCTTGTTCGTGGAGT
>CAZFKF010000163.1:0-8232 GCA_964518805.1 uncultured Planctomycetaceae bacterium
CCGCGACTGGGCTGCCAAGGGCACATTCCTCCTCGGCATTCGAGCCGTTCTCGCTGCAAGCTTCGAACGCATCCACCGCAGCAACCTTGTGGGGATGGGCGTTCTTCCACTCGAGTTGCCGACGGGCCAGACTTGGCAGTCGATCGGGCTTACTGGCCAAGAGATCTTCGATTTCCCAACGCTTGGCGAACAGCTCAAGCCGCGCGACGAGTTGCTGGTCCGCGCGACAGACCCCGGCGGCAAGACCGTGGAATTCGTCGCCAGAGTGCGGATTGACACCCCGGTAGAGTTGGAGTACTACCGCAACGGCGGTATCCTGCAAACCGTGTTGCGCAAACTCCTCAAGTGACACAACGTAAGGAAAAGAAAAGGGAGTTGCCTCGGGCAGAAGCGAGTCATTCGCCCCGCCCAACGATTAAGGATGGCGGGACCGAGACGGAAAACAAGCGGCTTCCGAGCTAGCATCCCAATCAGAGGCTACCGCCGCGCGGGAATCTCCTGCCCGATCATTTCCAGATCGCGCTCGTAGTACCGGATTGCCTCGGCTGGGGTGAAGTTAAAGATCGCGCGGCCATCGGTGGCCCAGCGTCCGCTCTCAAAGCGAAAGACTGCCGTGGCTTCCCGACGATTCGTTGCCGCGTCGCCTGGCCCGGAAGAGTGGTCATCCAGATCCTCGATCTCAATCGCAACCCCCACCAGAGCGGTCAGTTCGCCTGTCGCGCGATTGCGAGCAAAGGCCACGCCATCGTCAAAGTCGCAATCGAGCCAACGCGGGGCATCGCGTTTGGCAGGATACGATCCGAGCTGCATGAACTTGGCTTCCAACCGCTCCCGCTGCCGGTGAAAATCGCGGCGGACTTCGGCGAGTTTGGCGGCAGGCATCGCCTTGCGCCGCGGCCACAGCATCCATACGAGGCCCGCCACGGAGGCGACGAGTGCCGCGACCACCCACCAATACTCAAACATCTCTCTTCCCCAGAGCAGGCGGCGAAAGCCACTGACCTACAATCCCATTCTAACGAATCTTCGGCGGGGAAGGCAAGAAGCTTTGAGCCGGAACGCCGGCTCCGTGCGAAAAAGCGGGCTCGGCAGCCTCCGGCGAGCGCGCGAGGCGGTCGCATTCCGGGCACTCGCCGCCAAAGGCGGCCTCGGAACGCTGCGTTTGCCGCGAATCGCCAATGGGCTTCACCGCGGTTCGTCCTCCTGCTACGGTGTAGGAATGCCGATCTTGGGTGCACATCAATCGATTGCCGGTGGCTACTTCCGCGCGGTCCGGCGGGCCAGCGACGCCGGGTGCCAGTGCGTTCAGTTGTTCACCAAGAACAATAACCAGTGGCGGGCAGCGCCAATCACGGATTCGCAAGCCTCGCAATTCCGGAAGACTATGGAGGAGACCGGCGTTGCCTACCCCCTGGCACACGACTCCTATCTGATCAACCTCGCCAGCCCCGATGCCGAGTTGTGGGAGAAATCGATCGCTGCGTTCATCGACGAATTGCACCGGGCGGAGATTCTCGGAATCCCGTATGTCGTCACCCATCCAGGTTGCTGTACAGCTAGCACCCCGAGGGAGGGAATTCGGAGGGTGGTGCGGGCCCTGAATCGCATCCTCAAGCGAACCCAAGGCCTGGCCGCCCAATGCCTCCTGGAAACGACCGCAGGTCAGGGAAGCTCGCTGGGCTGGCAGTTCGAGCAACTGGCCACGATGTTGGACGGCGCACGGGAGCCGGAACGCATCGGCATATGCTTCGACACCTGCCACGTGTTTGCTGCCGGCTATGCCATGGGCTCGCGCGAGGAGTATGAAGACACCCTCGGCCGATTCGATGCGCTCGTAGGGCTGTCGCGAGTCAAGGCGTTTCATCTGAACGACAGTGTCAAGGGACTGGGGTCTCGCGTCGATCGTCATGCCCATATCGCGCAAGGACGCATGGGGGGCGAGCCCTTCCGCTTTCTGCTGTCCGATCCGCGACTACAGTCGATTCCCATGTATCTTGAGACTCCCAAAGGCAAGGAAGGCGGAGAGGACCTCGACGTCATCAATCTGAGAACGCTCCGCATGCTGACGGCCGGGTGCGGGAAACGAAAGGTGCCGGGAAGAACTCGCGGCGGCTTCACGCCTTAGTCCATGAATCCCTGGGACCGAACTCGCGGACCAGGTAGGGCGAGTCTGGCCGGTTCTGCGGGGCTTGGGCAGCCGAGTTTTCCGTCCGTGCGGGGGATAAGCAAAAAGGTGCCTTCGCCCGTCCGAGCTGGACGATGTAGCCTCTTGAACGCGGCCCGGGCCATGCGGTGCCAGCGGTGGCCGCCGCGAGCCACCGTGCGTTCTGTCGCGGACCGGTCTGCGTAAGCGAGCCAGGTGGTGGGTCGACTATCCCAAGTGTATGCGTAGTACCCCCTCAGGGATGCACGTGAGTTGACCGAATGGGTGTTCTTCGTTAGATTACCAAGGACGATCGTGACTTATTGAACGGGACTGCCGGGTGGGCCGGCAACAGGGGAAGTAGATCCACGGAGATGGTTTTCGCCTCGAACGCGAGGGAATAGCCGCTCGATCGATTGGGCGACCTCGCACCGCATAGAGCCGCAGATGGTCCTCACCTACTTCAAGCGCTTCCGAATGGAGATCAACCTTCTGGCCCGCGATTTCTCGCGGTTCCAGATGCCCAAAGGGTATCGACTCGCCGCGTGGGACAATTCGTTGCTCGAAGCGCATGCGGAAGTGAAGTACGCGAGCTTCCGCGACGAGATCGACGCCAACGTCTTCCCCTGCTTCACCGAGCTGGCCGGCTGTTACCGCCTGATGAGCGAGATCGTGCGCAAGCCGGGCTTCTTGTCGCAGGCCACGTGGTTGGCCGTGTACATGGGGGCCAGCGGCGAGTACGCCGAGCCATGCGGCACGGTGCAGGGGCTCCGCGATCCCACGGGTCTAGGAGGTATTCAGAACCTCGGCGTCGTTCCCGAGCATCGCAGCCGCGGACTGGGCACGGTGCTGATGTACCGGGCGCTCCACGGATTCCGGCAGGCCGGCCTCAGTCGGGCTTTTCTCGAAGTCACGGCGGACAACCGCGACGCCATTCGACTCTACGAGCGAATGGGCTTCGCCATCGTCAAGACGGTCTTCAAGGCGGCCGAAGTGGCATGTTCCTAGCGCAGGGTACGTTTCCCACGTTCCCGCAACCCAGCGGCACGCTGGAATCGTGCCTCACAACAGACGGAGTCGCCGTGACAGAAGCGATCCATGCGGAAATCTATCCCAACGGACTGGTCCTCCTCGCCGAGCCGATGCCGTGGCTTGAGTCGGCGGCATTTTCGCTCCTGGTGCCGGTCGGCGCCGCACTGGACCCCGCCGACCGCGCCGGCCTGAGCGGGTTCACTTGCGAGATGACGCTCCGCGGCGCGGGGGCCCGCGACAGCCGGCAGTTTATCCAGGACCTCGACAACTTGGGGGTGGAACGGAGCGAGTCGGTCAGCGACGCCCACACCGGCTACAGTGGCGCGACGCTGGCGGCGAACCTTCCGCAGGCCCTGGCCATCTACGCCGACGTGGTCCGGTCGCCGCACCTGCCGGACGACCAGATCGAGGCATCGCGTTTGGCCATGCTCCAGGACCTGCGCGCCGTGGAGGACGAGCCTGCCGAAAAGGTGATGATCGAACTGCGCCGCCGCCACTATCCGAAGCCGTGGGGGCAGCCGTCGCACGGCGAAGAGCAGGCGATCCAGGCGATCACGGTGGGGGAGATCCGCCGGCACGTCGAGACCCATTTCCGCCCCAACGGCGCGATTCTGGCGCTGGCTGGCAACTTTGCGTGGGCCGCCTTGAAGGACACGGTGGGCAGGCTGTTCGGCGATTGGGAGCCGCGACGGGAAGCGGCGGTCGTCGAGACGCCCTCGGGCCGCGAGACCGTGCACTTGCCCTACGATTCGAGTCAGGCCCACATCGGCATCGCCTATCCCAGCGTTCCCTATCGGCACCCCGACTACTTTCAGGCGTGGGGAGCGGTGGGCGTGTTGAGCGGGGGAATGAGCGCCCGGCTGTTCACCGAGGTCCGCGAGCGCCGCGGGCTGTGCTACTCCGTGTATGCGAGCTATCACACGGTGCGCGACCACGGCGGGGTGTTCTGCTACGCCGGCACCAGTGCCGAGCGGGCCCAGGAAACGCTCGACGTGACGCTGGGCGAGTTGGTCCGCCTGGCCAAGGGGGTCGAAGAGCAGGAACTCGACCGGTTGAAGGCCCGCATCAAAAGCGCGCTGATCATGCAGCAGGAATCGAGTTCCGCGCGGAGCGGCTCGATCGCGCGCGACTGGTATCATCTGGGGCGAGTGCGCACGCTCGACGAGTTGGGCCGGCTGGTCGATGCCCTCACGTGCCAAAGCATCAATGCATACCTGCGCGAGCATCCGCCGGCCGATTTCGCCGTGGTCACGCTCGGGCCCCGCGAGTTGGAGGTGCGACTTGGAATTTCGTAGGTCGACGCTGGAAAACGGTCTGGAAATCGTCGCCGAATGCAACAGCCAGGCGCAATCGGCGGCCTATGGCTTCTTCGTCAACACGGGGGCCCGCGACGAGACCGCCGAGGCGGCCGGCGTGAGCCACTTCCTCGAGCACATGGTCTTCAAGGGCACGGCCACGCGCACCGCGGACGACGTCAACCGCGAGTTCGACGAAATGGGCGCCCAGTACAACGCCTTTACCGGCGAGGAGCAAACGGTGTATTTCGCCGCGGTGCTCCCGGAGCACCAGGAGCGGGTCGTGGGGCTGCTGGCCGACATTCTCCGGCCCGCGCTGCGGGAGGACGACTTCACCACCGAAAAACAGGTGATCCTCGAAGAGATCCACATGTACGAGGACCAGCCGCCGTTCGGGGCGGACGAGAAATGCCGCGCCGTGCATTTCGGATTGCACCCTCTAGGGCACAGCGTGCTGGGGACCCTGGAAAGCGTCGGCGGGCTTCCCGTCGAGGCGATGCGGGAGTATTTTCGCGCCCGGTACGCCCCGGGCAACGTGACCCTGGCTGCCGCGGGCCGCGTGGATTTCGACGCACTGGTGGATTGCGCCCGGCGGTGCTGCGGACCGTGGGAGCCGGTCGCCGCAAGACGCACGGTGCAACCGGCGTCGCATTGCCCCGGATTCCATGCCATGGTCAAGGACTCGGCCACGCAACTCTACGCCGTGCAGATGGCCGCCGGACCCGCCGCCACCGACGCGGATCGCTATCCGGCCAAGCTCCTGGCGGCCATCCTGGGCGACGACACGGGCAGCCGGCTCTTCTGGGAACTGGTCGATCCGGGCCTGGCCGAGACGGCCAGCGTCGGCCACTGCGAGTTCGAGGGCGCCGGGGCCTTCTTCACGTACCTCTGCTGCGATCCCGATCGGGCGGCCGACAACCTCCAGCGAATCCTCGACCTGTTCCGCCGCGTCGAACGCGAGGGCGTCACCCAGGCCGAACTCGACCAGGCCAAGAGCAAGGTCAGTTCGCGAATCGTCCTGTCGGGCGAACGGCCACGCGGCCGGCTGTTTGTCGTGGGAAGCGACTGGATCCATCGCCGCGAGTATCGATCGGTGCGCGACGACCTGGACGCCCTGGCCGCGATGACCATCGAGGATCTACTGGCCGTGGTGGCTAAGTATCCTCTCTCGGGCGGAACGACGGTGACGATCGGGCCACTCGACGAGATCGCGTGCCCGCACTGAGAGTGCCATGCGGGAAATCCGTTGGTGGTGCGGGCTTCAGCCCGTTGACAGCGATCGTGCAAGAGCCTAACGGGCTGAAGCCCGCACGACAAGCGGCGGACAGCACGCGGAGTGCGCGTGCTACGGGAGAGCGTCTGCCGGCTGGATAGAGTATTTTGCGCAGCGTGCGGCGTCGAATTCGATGCGAGGCTCCTTCCCCTCGACAACAACGCGGCCGTCGCGACGCACGCGCCAGGGACGCGTCCAGGGGCTGGCGACCGTGCACCGGCCGCCCCAGAGGCTTTCGATCTGGACGCCGCGCACTTCACCCCCGCGCAACTCGGCAGAAACCAGGTAGCCTCCCTCGGCGCGAAGGCGGAACGAGCCGGACCAAGACGCCGCCGTCGCGGGCGCGATGCGGATCACGCCGCCGTGGCTTTGCAGGAGGATCTCTTGCAGGGCAGTGGCGCTCAAACCGCCGGCATCAAGAAACGGCGTCGACGAAAGCCCGCCGGGAAAGACCCGCGAGTCGTTGCTCGTCCAGCCGCCGTAGCGGAATCGCTGGAACCGCTCGGCGTGCTGAGCGAGAAGCCGGCACGCCTGGTCGCGCAGTCCCAGGCGTGCGGCCCACAAAGCGTCCATCGACCAGCCGTGCTCGACCGGCCAGATGCGATGCTCGAAGGTCCGGCAGGCCAAGGCGTAGTCCGGCGCATCGATACCGCTTAGGCCGAAAGGGAACACGCAGTACAAGGCCGGGTTCTCGGCGTTGGTGCGCGGATGCGAAGGGCCGCGCGCGGCTGCCGGGGCGTAGACGTCGACCTGGGGCTGGATCTTGCCGTCGGGGCACCAAAGCCCTCGCGGCGCATCCGGCAGCGCCGCCAGGATGGCCGAGCATCGTCCGCGGAGGTCTGCGTCTTGGCCGTACTTCTCCGAAAGCCGCACGAACTCGGGAAACACCGCCCGGATGCCAGCCAGCGTATCGGCCGGATCGCGGACCATCCACCATGTTTCCAGGGCGTTGGCCGGTTCGAGATGGTAGCGGCCGTCGGCCCCCTTGTTCAGCAGACCGCAGAGGAACTCGCAGACGCCGCGAAGCGTCGGATACGCGTCGCGGCGAAGGAACTCGTCGTCGCCGCTGTAACGGTAATAGGTGAGGTAATGCTGGCACACCTCCGGGCCGGCCGTGAAGAGGAATCCGACGTACGGGTTGTAGAGATCGAACCGCCCGTAGGGCACCTTGTCTGCGGCGCGGCGAACCAAATAGGGTTGGGCCTTGCCGGGGCCGGGGTTTTTCAGAACTAGATCCTCGGCGTGGCCCCACGGCAGGGTCGTTTCCGGGATCCAGAGGCCCGGCAAACCCCACATCGTCCGCGTCTGCTCGGTCAGATAGCGGGCCATTTTCGAGTAGTGGCGTGCGAGCCCTCGCGCGATTTCCAGCCGATTGGCGGCGTACAGCGGCAGGTAAGTGAAGCGGATCTCTTGGACCCACTCCGAAAGCCCCCAATTCCGTTCATCGCCTCGCATGAGGCCCGGCCCTCCGTCCCACTTGGCGGGATAGGGTCCGCGGTTCACGCAGCCCAGCGTGTACAGGTGCACGTGGTAGGCCGTGCAGAGCCGATTGGCGGACTTGTCCGGACTGGTCACGTCGAGCAGCGAGCGGCTCCAATAGTCGCGCCACCAGGCCTGGTGTTCGGCCTTGAGCGCGGCTAGAGGCACACGGGCCGCTTCGTCCATCTCGCGGCGCGCTGCGGCCAGCGGATCGCCGGATGGGGTAACGGCTGCAGCAACCAGAACGTAATAGGACGCCGGTGGCTGGCCGCCGATGCTCAGGGTCGCCGCACGGTCGCCGCTCGCGATGGTCTTCGATGCCGCGACCGGCGAACGCACGACGACCGCAGTTCCCCGACCTTTGAGCGGATCGTTGTCTGATCCGAAGAAGTCTTGCATGCCGGTGTTGACCAGATGCGGCCGGGCCGGGCGATCATTGACCTCATGGGAAAAGACCTCTCGCTCCGCGATTCCAAGCCTCATCGTGGGGCGCCACTCGGAAAGCTCGACTCTCGCCCCGTCGAGCACCGAGCGCGGGTCAATCACCTCAACGACGAGGATCTTGCGGGCCGGGTGGCCCCAGATCTCCAGTCGCGGGCCCTGGCGATCGTCTCCCAGTTCGACGACGACTCGCCCGTGGTAGAGGTCCAGACGCTGACGGAAGCGGCGGGCCGCGGCCTCCTTGGCCCGGCCGCCCAAATCCAGACGTACGTGGCCGGGGCTTACGTTGTTGAAGAACCGCGAACCCATCGGGGCGTCCGGCGGCGCGTGAAAGCCCCAGCAATCGGACTTGCTCAAGTGCAGGTGCAGGGCGCCGTCCCACCGCACCATGGCCGACAGGTCGCCGCCACCGGTAGGCATGGCCTCCCACGGTTCCGGCGATGGCGTCGTATAGACCGTGTCGTTTCGCGAAACGGCGGCTTCTTCAGCGCCGAGGGTGAGGACGGATGCAGCGAGTCCCAGGAACCAGACCGTCGTCATGAGAGAGTCTCCTTGCCCCGAGGTAGCGC
>CAZFKF010000164.1:0-8231 GCA_964518805.1 uncultured Planctomycetaceae bacterium
GGCTTGGATTCGTATAATCGGCCCCGGTGCCAGGCAGGCTCCCAGAGTCCTAAGAGCTACGGGGGTCTGGGCATGGAGGATTGTCCCGTTGCGACGCCGGAGGTGTCGGATGCGCTCGATTGCGATCATGAATCAGAAGGGCGGCGTGGGCAAGACGACCACGGCCGTGAACGTCAGCGCGGCGTTGGCTGCCACCGGTCAGCGGGTCTGCCTGATCGATCTGGACCCCCAGGCGCATGCCTCGCTGCACTTGGGCGTCGACCCTCGCCCAGATAGTGCGTCGGTCTACGACGTCCTGGTGGGCAACGCCGGGCTGGCCGATGTGCGCCAGCAGGTGGCCGAGAATCTCTGGGTCGTCGGCTCGCATCTGGACCTGGCGGCGGCCGAGTTGGAATTGGCCGGGGTGGTGGGCCGCGAGATCATCCTCCGCGACAAACTGGAGGAGGACCCGGACGATTTCGATTACCTATTCATCGACTGCCCACCCTCGTTAGGGGTCCTCACGCTCAATGCCCTGGCCGCGGTCGAAGAGGTGCTGATCCCGCTTCAGCCGCACTTTCTGGCGTTGCACGGGTTGAGCAAGTTGTTGGAGACGATCGAACTGGTGGCCAAGCGGCTCAACAATCGGCTGCACCTCAGCGGGGTTATCCTCTGCATGTACGATTCCAGCACGCGGCTGGCCTTGGAAGTGAGCCAGGACGTCGACGATTTCTTTCGTCACGCCCAGAGCGGCCGGTCGCCGTGGGGCGACGCCCGGATCTTCCAGACGCGAATCCGCCGCAACGTGCGGCTGGCCGAGGCGCCGAGCTTTGGCCAATCGATCTTCCAGTACGCCCCCGCCTCGAACGGCGCCGACGACTACCGTCATCTGGCGGACGAACTCCTGACCGGGTCGCTGGTTTCCTGATCGTCAATCGCGTCGCAGGGCGCGGATCGGATCGACCCGGGAAGCGCGGAGGGCGGGATAGACGCCGGCCGCCACGCTCAGAACGGTGGTGAAGGCCACCGTGGCCGCCAGCAGCCAGAAGGGAAAGGCGAACAGGGCCAGGTGCTCTTCGACTCCGTGACGCTGGGCGTAGACGTTCACGCCCAATCCCACGCCCAGCGACACCAGCCAGCCCAGCAGCAGCCCGGCCATCGCGCCCAACACCCCCAAGACGGCTGCCTCGGTCAGGAACAGCACGAAGACATCGCCATCCGAGGCCCCGATGGCCTTGTAGATGCCGATCTCCTGCACGCGGTCCAGCACCGACATCAAGAGCGTGTTGACGATCCCCAGCGCCGCCACCACCAGGGCCACCGTTCCCACCGTGGCCAGCAGGACTTGCAGGGTCAAGAAAAAAGTGCGCATGTGCCGCATCCGGCTGAGCACGGTGCGGGCCTTGAAGCCCATCGCCTGAATCTGTTGTTCGACGGCGTCGAGGTCCCCCGGTTCGCTGACCCGCACAGTGGCGCTTTCGTATCCGGCGGGGGCGGCCAGCGCGCCGCGTTTCAAGGCGTTCATCGTGGCCTGGAACCGGACGCCGGGCACTTCCTTCATCAGGTCGATGGGCAGAAGGATTCCGCTTCGCGCAGGACCGGGCAGCAAGGGAGGCGCCCGATACACACCCACTACGGTGACCACCAGACGCCTGCTTTCGACGCTGAACGCCTTCCCCTTCTCGGGCGTCAGGCCCACGGCCTCCAGGGCGATTTGCTTGCCCACCGCCTCGTCGGGAGATGAGAATCCCAGGTTGTCGATCAACTGCGTTCCGAGCACGGCCTCCGGTCGCTCGTCTTGCTGGAAGAACCGCCCGGCCACGATCAGGTCCTGGTCCACCCCAAACAGAGACAGCTCGCGTGGCGCGCCCAAGCCGATGCCGACGGCGGTCTTGTTCCCGTAGCGAGCCTGGATGCCTTGCACGCGGATGTCGGGGTAGGCGGCGGCCACGCCGGGCACTTGGGCGAGACGCGCCACGGCTTCGTCGTCGAGCGGAACGGCCCCCGCATCGCCGCTTCTCGGACTGACCTGAATATTGTTCAACAGCGCCAGCATCCGGAAGGGGATCTCCACCTGCCGCTGGAGCCCGAGGGCAAAGGCCACGAGCATCGCCAGGGCCGCGCTGGCGATCATCACTCCCAGGGCCGTCAGCGTCGTGCGCAGCGGCGTGCGACGAAGTCCCTCCAGGGCCAGACCGATGATGCGAACGCTTCTCATCGCGAGCCCTCGGTGGGGTCGATCAATCGTCCATCGCGCAGCCGCAGCACGCGGCCGGCCACGCCCTTAGCCATCTCCTCATCGTGCGTGACCATCACGATCGTCGTGCCCATGGTGCTGTGGATCTCGCTCAAGAGCGCGACGACGTCGCGCGCCGTGGCGCGATCGAGGTTACCGGTCGGCTCGTCGGCCAACAGCAGCGGCGGACGGTGCACGATGGCCCGCGCGATGGCCACGCGCTGCTGTTCGCCGCCGGAGAGTTGGCTGGGTCGGTGCGCGGCCCGCTGCTTGAGTCCCACGCGCTCGAGCGCCTCGTCGGCCCGGCGACGGGCATCCTGTCCGAACGTGCCCTGGAAGGTCAACGCCAAGGCCACGTTTTCCTCCGCGGTCAGACTGGGCACGAGGTAATACGACTGGAAGATGAAGCCCACGTCCGTGCGGCGATACAGCGTCCGCTGGTAAGCCGACAGGCCCGCCAGGTCGCGGCCGGCGACGAGCACGCTGCCGGAGGTGGGCGTATCCAAGCCGCCGAGCAGGTGCAGGAGCGTCGACTTGCCCGACCCGCTCACCCCGAGAACCGCCAACAGTTCGCCGCGGCGCACTTCCAAGTCGACGCCGCCCAGCGCACAAACGGTCTCCGGGCCGACGCGGTATTCGCGCGTCAGGGACCGCGTGGCGGCAAACGGTGCGTCAGGGGGTGCGGAAATCATGGGGCTTGGGCCTGGTGGTTTCGTTCCTGGAAGCGGTCGGCGCCTGCGATCGGCGGAAGGCGCTGCCCCGGCGATACGACTCGAGGTGGCTGCGGGCCACGTCGACAAGGCCTTGTTTGCGGTGGGCAGCGGCGGTTTCGAGCACTCGTTCGGCCAGGAAGACCGCATCGCCGAAGCGGCCGGTCTCGGCGTAGGCCTCGGAGAGCACGAGTTGGATGCCCGGGTCCTTGTGCTGCGTCAACTCACAGGCTCGTGCGGCCAGTGCGACCGCTTCCTTCCCGTTGCGGACGACGGGATCGCTGCTCGTGGCCAGGATCGAGGCGAGTTCCGCGAGCGCCTGCACCGAATCGGGCGACAGCTTCAGGGCGCGGCGAAACTGGGCTGCGGCCTCGTTGGATCGTCCTTCCCGCGACAACGCAACCCCGAGAAAGTACACCGCCTCGGGGGCGGCCGGCTGCAAGCGGATCGCCTCGGACAGATGCCGTTTGGCCTCTTCCAGTTGACGCAGGTCGACCAGTGCGAGGCCCAGACGCAGATGGGCCGCGAAATACGCCGGCTCAACACGGAGGGCCTCGCGGTAGCACCGGACCGCCTCCTGCACCTTGCCCTGCTGGCCCAGGATGCGGCCAAGTCCCTCGTGCGCGGCAGCGCTGTCCGGCTGCACTTCAATGGCCCGGGCGAAATGGGCCTTGGCCTCCTCGATCCTGTCCAGTTCCCACAGGATCTCGCCCATGCCGATGTGCGCCCGGACGTTCTTCGGGTTCAATTCCAGGGACTTGCCGTAGTCGCGCAGCGCGATCTTGTTGTCTTTCCTCAAACGGGACATGTCCGCGCTGCGGGCATAATACGAATCATCGATGAACTGCTCGCGGATCCTCTGGATCGCGCCGGGGGCCGCACGGACGAACTCGGGGATATTGGCCGCCCGATCGGACGCGGTGAACTGCGGCAGCAGCACGGGCGGGGTGCTGCGGCCTTGCTCGTCCACGTGGGTCAAGAACAGTTGCGTATAGGGCGAGTTCGCTTTCGACGAAAAGACGAGCCAACGGCCGTTCGGCGACCAACTATGCCACGAGTTCATGTGCGGCGTGTTGCACTCCATGCGTCGCGCCTCGCCCCCTTCGGCCGGCACGATGTACAACTGACTGTCGGGCTGCAACAGCATGAAGCTCTTCGACTTGCAGAAGACGATCCATCGCCCGTCCGGAGAGTACCTGCCGAAGTAGTTGCTCATGCCGTCCAGCGAAGCGCCCCGCAGCGGTTCGGCCTTGCCCCCCTTTCCGTCGTTGAACGGAATCCGGTACAGGTCGAATTGAAGCGTCTGACGCCCGTCGAGAAACTCCTCGCAGTCCTCGCGGCGCAAGAGCACGGCATTCTGCTGCTGCAAGGGACGCTTCGTCCGATACGCCCTGCCGCGGGCGAAGAGGATGGTTTTCCCGTCTGGGCTCCAGGAGGGATTCGACTGAACGAACTGCGGGTCGTCGGCGCCGGGCAAGGCGCGAAACTCCTTCCGAGTCCGATCGTAGATCGCCAGAATCCCCTTGATCGGAAAGAAGAGCTGGCTGAACGCCAGATCGTCCTTGGCAACGAAGACCGACTGGTCCTTCACCGTGCTGACGACGTGCCTCCCGTCGGGTGAGACCTGCGAGAGCAAGCCGAACGTGGTTTCGCCGTCTTCTCGCCGGTAGTCGCTCCAGGTGATGATCTTGCCCGGTTCGAGGACCATGTCCTTGGCCACCGCTTCGAGCACGTAGGAGCCTTTGTCGTTGGCGTAGTCGATATCCATCCCCAGAAGCGATCCATCGGCCGAGAAGGAATGGCAGTTCGCGCAGACCGGAAGCCGATCCAGCACGATCGGAGGTTGTTGCCTGGAGGAGATCTCCCCGAAACGCCAGCGGATGTGTGCGGCGGGGTCGCGGACCGACATCTCGAAGGGCAAATCCACCTCGCGGTAGAAGATCGGCGCCTCGACGGGATCCTTCGAGGTGGCGATCGTGATCGTCGCCGCCGATAGGATCTTCTTGGGCGTTTGGAGATTCACCCCGAGAACGGTCACCCGCGCCGGCTGCTCCACGGAGCAGCGTTTGATGGTCTCCCATTGTTCATCCGAGGGCGTCCACTCGGCGTCCTGGCAGATGGCGCTCATGCCGCCCTGGTCGTCCGGAAAATCGACCGCCAGGACCCAAGCGTCCGACTCGGTGGCGCTGTCCTCCCAGCGGAAGGCGGGAGGGATGCTCTCGGGGGGGAAAACCGTCCCACCGAGTGGATAACGAATGGTCAGAGGATTGTACTCGGCGCCTCGCCGGAACGCGACGAGCAGGCTCTCCTTCGGGATCACGGTGGACTGCCGTGCGATGAGCCAGACGGCCAGAGCGCATGCGCCTACGGCGGCTCCAGCCAGCAGCACGAGGCGTTTCCGCCAAAGTCGGGTGCGTTCTATCTTCGGTAGTGCTGGGTTGGTCGCCGTTGACCGCATGCGTCTTCGCTCTCCGTCTCCAGCCCGGCGATCACGCCCCGGCCGACATTTCGCAGCTTCGCGTGCAGCCCGGACTCGGCCCAGGCTCCGCAGAATTCTATCTTGGCAGGTCGCCCCTTCCGAGTCCAGCGCCCAGCGGGTAGCGGATGGGCTGGTGGGCTGGTTTACTCCCATGGCTTCATTCCCGTCGTGGCCGATCGACCGCGCGACCGCCGCTGTTGCCCCATCGGCCGGCCGGCTGATAGAATCACGGCCGACGCGTTGGCTTTGAACCGCCCTGGGTGCGGGTTTCGTCGTCACGATCCACATGATGGGACCCAAATTGTCGGACTGGCAACTGACCGGCGGCCATCGCATCGTGCCGGGGATCAACAATAGACGCGACTTCGTTCAGCTTTGATCGGACTTCTGGGCGTTTCTGGACTGGGTTGGAGTGGCTCGCTAAGATAACCCTAGAGTCGTGCGGGACAACGAGGGAACCGCGAATGCAGCCTCCCCAATCGTATCTTCGTACCGATGAGCACGGCGTGATGCGAGTGGGCAAGACCGGCGTCATGTTCGATTCGGTGATTGCTGGCTTCCAGCAGGGGCATTCAGCTGAGACCATTCAGCAGCAGTACCCAGCCTTGACACTCGAACAGGTCTACGGGGCAATCACGCACTACCTGGCCAATCGAGCCGAAATCGACCGGTACCTGGACCGCCAGGGCGAAGTCTGGAAGCAATGGCGCGAGAAGACCGCCGAACAAGCCAATCCGGTGGTCCAACGTCTGCGGAGGCAAGCTGCTGAGGCCAGAGCCAAGATGACATGAACCGCCCACGGTTCTTAGCCGATCACGACCTTAACGAGGATCTCGTGCTTGTCTGGTCGGACAGTGAGTTGGAGGAATGGAAAGACCAGGTCGTATTCCTTCCTTTTGTTAACTGATGCACTTGTTCGAGCAGGTGCCGTTCTTTCGAACGAACGAAGGGGTTGTCTATGCCGCAGATTCATCGCGACTCGCACACGCAAGCCACTTCCGAGACGATCAGCCGCCGCCGGGTGCTCGGCGGGATTGCCGGCATTCTGAGCGCCGGGGTGGCGCCGTTGGCTGTGCCGGCGCGGGTCTTCGGCGCCAAGGCCCCGTCGGACCGCATCACGCTGGGCTTCATTGGCGTGGGCGGACATGGGGGAAGCTACAACCTTCCTTCGTTCCTCGTGCTCGACGATGCCCGGGCCGTGGCCGTGTGCGACGTGTTCGCCAGCCGCCGCAAGGCCGCCAAGGAGTCCGTCGACAAGCACTACGGCGACCATGGCTGCCGCGAGTTCGCCGATTTCCGCGAACTGCTGGCCCAGCCCGACATCGACGCCGTGGTCATCTCGACGCACGACGTGTGGCACGTGCCGATCTCGATCCGGGCCGTCGAGGCGGGCAAGGACGTGATGTGCGAGAAGCCGACGCTCACGATCGCCGAAGGCCGGAAGCTGGTCGAGGCCGTCAACCGGCGCAAGGCGGTGTTCCAGGTGGGCCTGGAAGACCGCTCCGTGGTCTACTATCACAAGATGGCCGAACTGGCCCGCAACGGCGCCCTGGGCGCGCTCAAGCGCATCGACGTCAAGCTTCCGGCGGGCACGGCCTATCCCCAAGAGGCCGCGGCGCCGGTCCCGCCCGACCTGGATTGGGAAATGTGGCTCGGCCCCGCCCCCTTTCACCCCTACACGCCCAACCGGACCGAGGCCATGCACTGGCGGCAGATTCGCGATTACTCGGGCGGGCTGCTTGCCGACTGGGGCGCCCACCTTCTGGACACGGCCCAGGTGGCCAACTCGGCCGAGTTGAGCGGGCCGGTGGAGGTCGAGGGCCGGGGCGTCGTGCCCGCGAACTCGATGTCCACCACGCCCGCGCAGTTCAAGCTCCACTACCGTTACGCCAACGGCGTGGACCTGTACGTGGAGTCGGGCGGGGTGGCGATCCGCATCGAGGGCGCCGACGGCTGGGTCGGCAACAACGGATGGCGCAGCCCCTTGGAGGGCAGTTCCAAGGACCTGCTCCGCCAGAAGTTCCCGGCCCAGACCAGCAAGATCTGGGCGTTGCCCCCGTCCGAGCACCGCGATTTTCTCGACTGCGTCAAGTCGCGCAAACCCACCACTTACACGGCCGAGCACGGGCAACGTCTGAGCACGGTGATGCACATCGGCAACATCGCCATGGAACTGGGCCGCAAGCTGCGGTGGGACCCGGCGTCGGAATCGTTCGCCAACGACGAAGCCGCCAACGCCCTGCGCGCCCGCCCGGCTCGCGACCCGTGGAAGACGTGATCGAGACGGACCGTCGGGTCGCGAAAAAGTCCGCCTAACCGTCAAGAATTCGGGGCAGGACCCCCTCCAGGGCCGGCGGGAGGTTGACAGGCCCGCGGCGGACCAGCAAACTAAGCGATTCGGACTCCGCGGAGACGTTCTGCGCGTCGGACCAACGAATCGATCGCACTAGGTTGAGCCAAGAGGGTGGCCCATGGAAATCATCATCAGTGACAACTACGAGCAGATGAGCAAGGCCGCGGCCCGCGCGGTCGCCGACCTGTTGAACAGCAAACCCAACGCCGTGCTCGGACTGGCCACGGGCTCGACGCCGCTGGGGGTCTACAAAGAACTCGCCCGGCTGCACAAGAACGAAGGACTCGACTTCTCGCAGGTCACCACCTTCAACCTCGACGAATACGTCGGCCTGACCAAGGACCACCCGCAAAGCTACCACTACTTCATGCACGAGAACCTGTTCAAGCACATCAATATTCCCGTGCAGAACGTGTACATCCCCTCGGGCACGACCAACAACTACTCCGCCTTCTGCGCGTGGTACGAGCGGCG
>CAZFKF010000165.1:0-8210 GCA_964518805.1 uncultured Planctomycetaceae bacterium
TGATCTCGGGTTGGACCGCAATGGCCCGCGCGATGCACAAGCGCTGATGCTGGCCCCCGGAGAATCCGAGGGCGGACTCGTGAAGCCGGTCCTTCACCTCGTCCCACAGGGCGGCGCGGCGGAGGCTCTTCTCGACGGTCTCGTCGAGGATCGCTCGGTTCGAGACTCCCGCGATCCGCAGGCCATAGGCCACATTCTCGTAGATGGACTTGGGGAACGGCGTGGCCCGTTGAAAGACCATGCCCACACGGCGGCGAAGTTCGATCACATCCAGGGCCGGATCGGTGATGTCCTGGCCGTCGAGGAGGATCTCGCCGGTCGTGCGGACTTCGTCGATCAAGTCGTTCATGCGATTCAGGCAGCGGAGGAACGTCGACTTGCCGCAACCCGACGGGCCAATCAACGCCGTCACTTGACGCCTGGGAAAGTCCATTGTGATGTCGTGGAGGGCTTCCGACGCGCCATAGTACAGGTGAAGGTTCCGCGCCGAAACGATCCGGCCGTCCTCCGCGCCTGGGACCGCCGGATCAGGAAACGGCGCACTGCCGGCCTCGACCGGCCCCGGACTATTCGGTGGCTGGCGTCCTGCCGGCGGCTCGACTCCTCGCCGCGAGAATTGCGACTGGGAAAACTGCAACATCGGACCTTCTTTCTGAGTCGCCACGATTGTCGTCGCCCCACTTTCCAGCGGGCCTCGCTCGGTTCGGTCCGCCTTAACTCTCTGATTCGTATTCCACGATCCCAGGCCGCGGCCGCTCAAATCGCCCGCGACTGGTATCGTTGCCTCATCCGGTTGCGAAGATAAACCGCCACGCTGCTCATCACCAAGACGATCAGCACCAACAGCAACGTGGTCACGTAGACCATCGGCTTGGTGGCTTCCACGTTCGGCGACTGGAAGGCGATGTCGTAGATATGGAATCCCAGGTGCATGAACTTCCGGTCCGGGTGGAAGAACGGAAAATGGCTGTCCAGCGGCAGATTCGGGGCAAGCTTCACCACGCCCGTAATCATCAGCGGCGCGACCTCCCCGGCGGCCCGGGCCATGGCCAGAATCAAGCCGGTCATGATTCCCGGCGACGCCATGGGCAGCAGCACGCGGAGGAGGGTTTGGAGTTTCGTCGCCCCGAGGGCGTAGGAGCCCTCGCGGAATCCGCGCGGAATCGTGCGGAGCGCCTCCTCCGTGGCCACGATGACCACCGGCACGGTCAATAGCCCCAGCGTCATGCTCGCCCAGAGGATTCCTCCCGTTCCGTACGTTGGGACGCCCGCCGCGGCGCGTTCGGGGTACAACCAGCGATCGAGGACGCCGCCGACGCCATAGACGAAGAAGCCCAGCCCGAAAATCCCGTACACGATCGACGGGATGCCCGCCAGGTTGTTCACGGCAATGCGGACCAGGCGGACCAAAGTCCCCTCGCGGGCATACTCGCCCAAGTAGACTCCGGCCAGCACGCCCAGCGGGAAGCAGGTGACCGACATGACGAACACGAGCATCACGGTTCCGAAGATGGCGGGGAATAGACCGCCTTCGGTGTTCGACTCGCGAGGCTCGTCCCAGAGCAGTTCCCATACTTTTGCGGCGTAATGTCCCAATTTGGCGCCCAGAGACATCGAATTGGGCTGGTACACGCGGACGATGTCGAGAAGCGGAATCGCCTCGATCTGGCCTGAAGCGGTGCGGAATTGGGCGACGTTCTTCCGCAGTTCGGCCTCCAACTTCCCTTTCTGGACGACGACCCGATCGGATGCTGCACGGATCTCGGCTTCGTCCTTGCGGAGTGCCGCCAACTGGGAATCGAGCGCGCCTGAAGTGTCCGCCGCTTTCCTCTGCCGATACTCGATCCGGAGAATCTGGTCTCGGGTCTGCTGGAGTTCGCTGTTGAGCGTCGAAAGCTGCGAGGCGAGCGGGGCAATCTCCTCGGCTTTTCGACGACGCATTTCGGCCAGCGCCGCGCGCAACGCAGCCGCCGTCACGCCGCTCGCGGACGCGTCCAGGGATGGGACGTTCAGATCTTCCAGGAATCCGAAGAAGTTGCCGTTTTCGAGGCGCTCGAGCACGTACACGTCCGGGGGTGTGGTCACTTCGCGAATGGCCAGCGCCGGATACCAGTGAAAATCCATGCGCTGCGGATCCAACTCGCGATTGGCCGTCTTGAGCTGGACGCTCTCGGCCGTGGTGTCGGGATTGGTCTCGGTCCGCATCCACTGCCCCAACATCGTCTTGCCGTCTTCGAGCGTCACCTCCACGATCTCCGTGGGCCAGAAGACCCCAAGACCGTTCAGCAGTACGACGGCCACCAACAGCAGCGTCGCCAGGAGCACCGCAGACAACGCCGCCCCCGTGGCCCAGACGAACGGTTCGCCTTGCCTCCAAAACCGCTTGGCACGGGGCAACTGGGCTAGTAGCGGCCGTACCGCTTGCGCAGCCTCTGGCGAACCAGTTCCGCCGCCGTGTTCAACGCGAACGTCAGGAGAAACAGGAGCACTGCACATAGGAACAATACCCGGTAGAGCGTGCCGCCTACGGGGGCTTCGGGGATTTCGACGGCGATGTTGGCCGACAAGGTCCGCATGCCGTTGAAGGGATTCCAGTCGACGATCGGCGTGTTGCCTGTGGCCATCAGCACGATCATCGTCTCGCCGACCGCGCGGCCAAAGCCGATCATGATCCCGGCGAAGATGCCTGGGCTGGCCGAGGGAAGCACCACGCGCCACAGCGTCTGCCAACGACTGGCGCCCAGGGCCATCGACGAGGCGGAAAAAGTATAGGGGACGCTGGAGAGCGCATCCTCGGCGATCGAGAAGATGATCGGGATCACGGCGAAGCCGAGTCCGAAGGCGATGATCACGCAGTTCCGCTGGTCGTACCGGACGCCGAGCGACTCGTGGAGCCAGAGGCGGAAGTTGCCGCCAAACACCGACGACTCGACGTGAGGTGTCAACCAAGCGGCCAGGGCAACCCCAAGCAGGATCACCGGCACGAGCACCAGGAACTCGTAGCCGTTTTCGATCCGCTTCGCCCAATCGTATCGCCGTACGGCTTGCCAGCCCGCCATGAAGCCCACGAACACAGCGGGCAACGTCACGAGAGCGAGGAATACCGCCAGAACCCACCGTTCGACGATCGGCGCCAACCACAGCGCCACGAGAAACCCCAGCACCACGCTGGGAATCGCCGACATGATTTCGACCGCCGGCTTGATCGACCGCCTGAAACGCGGGGTCGTGAAATAGCTGGTGTAAACGGCGCCGAACAAGGCCAAGGGCACCGCCAGCAGCATGGCGTAAAGGGTCCCCTTGAGCGTCCCGGAGAGCAGGGGAATGAGGCTCAGCTTCGGCTCGAAATCGTCGCCGCCGGTGGTTTGCCAGACATAAGCCGGTTCGTCGTAGCCTTCGTAATGGACTTTGCCGAAGAGACTCTTCCAACTCACCTCGGGATGCGGGGCGTCGACGCTCCAGGCGATCAGTTCGCGGTCCGCAGTCTTGGCGGGGGCGGTCCCGTTCGCGGCGGCGCCGGGCCCGGCCGCCACGACTCCGTTGCCCCGCGAGGCGAACCCGACGACGGCAGCCTCCACCGAACTTTCGAGCGACAGCAGGTGGCGCTCGCTCGTCACGTGGTCGAGGTGGATCGAGCCGGCGTCTCCCAAGCTCAGCAGCGACTTCGTACGGAGCGAAGGCAGGATCTCGCGCACCGCGCTGTCGTGCGGGGCGAGCGTGTGAATCCGAGTCAGCATGGCCTTGCCCTCGCGCCGCACAGGGCACCACACCGTAAGATGGCCGCGATCGTCCCCCACGGCCAACGAGACGTCGCCAAAGACCATGGCCAAGGCGGTGATCGAACGGCGGTCGGGAAATGCGGTGAACCGTTCCACGGTCGTGGGCTTGCCTTGATCGTCGAACTGCCATCGGGCAAGCTGGCCGGCTTGCGTTCCCGCGTAGATCGCGCGGCCCGCTCCGTCGACGGCGATTGCAGTGATCGCCGCCAGTCCGGCCGTGTCCACAACGAGCGATTGGCTGGCGACTTCCTTCTCGCCAAGGAGGTTTTCCGTCACGCTCAGGCGGTGTGCGGAAATGCCTCCGCTGCGGAGCAGACGCACGCAGGTGGTAGAGCCCGACGCGGTCTTCCGCAGGAACGCTTTCGATGTCGCTTGGGCCGGATCGGCGGCCACCGCGGCAATTTCCGTCGCACTGCACTGAATCGGACCGCTATCTCCTGCGCCTGACTGCGGGACTGCGCGGACCTCGACTAGCGTCACGCTACCATCGGACCCAAGCAGCGAGTAGCGTGAGGCGGCGTATCGCTCCACCGCAACGACGCGGCGACCGGGCGCGTTGGAGGCGGCAAAGCCGGGCTGCCGTGCGATGACCGCGCGTGTGTCCAGATTGAGGAACGTGACCATCCCGTCCGCAGTCAGGAGGTAGCCAACGGGCGCTGCGTGCCCCAGGGGCATTTCTATTCCGACGGCCAAGATCGTTTCCGGCGAATGGTCTGCGCCGTCGGCCGCGGCGGTTTGGGACTGAGTGCCGTTTTCGAGCCCGGAAAGCGTCACCCTCGCAATTTCCTGTGCCCGGGAGCTATCGAACAGCGGCGCGGTAACGCCGACGATCAAGACCAGGATGGCGATCACGCTGGCGATGATCGTCAGCCCGCCGGCCACGATGACCCAGCGGGCGATCCGGTCTCGACGTTTCACGCTCCGGAGCGTCGAGCGGTTGCGCATTGGCAGGGGGCTGGGCAACTACTTCAGCTCCTCGCTGTGCTTGTCGATGACCTTCGTAGGCAGAGGGCCGTAGCCGTCCTTGACGACGATCTCTTGGCCGTTCTTGGAGAGGACGAACTTGACGAACTCCTTGATCAGCGGCTCCAAGGGCTGGCCCGGCTTCTTGTTGACGTAGAGGTATAGGGCTCGTCCCAGGGGATACTTGCCCGCCAAGGCGTTATCGAACGTCGGTTCCGCCAGGTTGTCGTCCGCGCCTTTGGCCAGGGGAATCGCCCGGACTTCGGAGGTCTTGTAGCCGATGCCCGAATAGCCGATCCCCGCACGGTCGTTGGCCACGGAATTGACCACGGCTGCCGAGCCCGGTTGCTCCTTGACGGTATCCTTGAAGTCACCCTTGCCCAGAGCGTGTTCTTTGAAGTAGGCGTACGTGCCGCTGGCTGAATTGCGCCCGTAAAGGCTGATCGGCAGCGACGCCCAATCGCCAGTCAGCCCCAAGTCGCCCCAGGTGTTGATGTCGGCGTATCCACTCTTGCGGGTCTTGGAGAAGATGCAATCGACCTGGGCCAGCGTCAGACCGTGAATGGGGTTGTCCTTGTGGACGTACACGGCCAGACAGTCGAGAGCCACCGTGATGCGGGTGGGCTTATAGCCATGCTTCGTGGCGAAGGCATCTTCTTCTTCCGGTTTCATCGATCGCGACATGGGGGCCAGTTGCGCCGTACCGGCCGTGAGGGCGGGCGGGGCCGTGGCCGAGCCT
Source organism: uncultured Planctomycetaceae bacterium (assembly GCA_964518805.1). GTDB lineage: Bacteria > Planctomycetota > Planctomycetia > Pirellulales > Thermoguttaceae > CALFBP01. Next base: position 5,482 of record CAZFKF010000165.1, read on the forward strand.
TTTCCCTCGATCTGGATATTCACGTTGGGATACTGCTTGCGGAAAGCCTCGGCCCAATAGGTCATCAGGTTATTGAGGGTGTCGGAGCCGATGCTGCTCAAGTTGCCGGCAATGCCCGAGACGGGCTGGTACGCCTTGACCGCCGGATCGACCTGGACCCCCGCCGCGACCGCCGTGCCGGCGGCCAACGCCCCCAAACCTAGTAGAATCAGGACCACCACGGACGATCGGCGCATTGCGACTCTCCTTGGAACAAGAAACCACATCCGAGCCCCCCACCGATGGACGCAATATCCATTGCGATGGGTGTGCAAGAGCGACATCGCCCCTCCACATCCGTTGGGATTCTAGCCGCGAACCATCAGGGAATGATGTGCAACGCGTTAGCTTTTGGTTAGGCGGCGGGATTCGGCGAGGCCGGAGGGAGATGAATGTAGAACGTGCTGCCGCGGCCGACCACGCTTTCGACCCAGACCGAGCCCTTGTGGGCAGCCACGATGTGCTTGACGATTGCCAGACCGAGGCCGGTTCCGCCCAGTTCGCGGCTGCGGGCCCGATCCACACGATAGAACCGCTCGAAGAGGCGCGGCAAGTGCTTGGCCTCGATGCCGCACCCCTCGTCTTCGACGCGGAGCACGACCTCCTCCGATTCGCGGCACCCGACGACGCGAATCGTGCCTTGGGTTTCGCTGTACTTGATGGCGTTGTCGACCAGGTTCACGACGGCCTGCTCCAACAACGGAGCGTTGATGCTTGCGGTCAGGTCCTCCGGACACTCCACTTCGACGGCGATCTGTTTGTCGTGCGCCTTCTTCTCGCACATTTCCACGGCCGAGTGCAGCACGCCGGCGAGCGGCTCGATTTCCAGCTTGATCGTCTGCTCTTCGGTGCCGCGTTCGACGCGCGACAGCAAGAGCAGGTCCTGAATGATCTCGTCGAGCCGGTTGACCTGTTTGAGGATGATCCGGAGAAAGCGAAGCGAATTTTCGTGGTCTTCAAGGTTCTCGTGGAGCAGCGTTTCCACAAAACCTTTGATCGACGTGATCGGCGTACGCAGCTCGTGCGAGACGTTGGCCACGAAGTCGCGGCGCACGTTCTCCAGGTGGCGGAGCCGGGTCACGTCGTGCAGCACGATCAGGGCGCCCATGTTCCGGTGCTGCGCGTCGTGGAGCACGGTGCCGTGGGCGTGAAGCCAGCGGCTCTCCTGCCCTCGCAGCTCAAAGTCCTCCTCGATCCGCGCGTGGCTCTCCAGTGTGCGTTCGACGAATTCCAGGAGATTCGCCTTGCGAATGACTTCGTGCACGAGGCGTCCCCGGACCTTTCCCGGGTCGACGCCCAAGAGGGTCCCGCCGGTGTCGTTGAGATTGAGGATCGTGCCTCCCTGGTCGACCGCAAGCACGCCTTCGTCCATGCTGGCCAGCACGGCCTGACGTTCGTTCTCCTGACCGACGATGGTCTGGATGCGCTGGTCCAGTTGCTGGGCCATGTTATTCATCGATTGAGCAAGCATCCGTACTTCCTCAGCTCCTGATACGGGCAAACGGTGTTGCAACTGTCCGCGGGCAAATCGTTCGGCGCCGCCGCGAATCGCCTCCAGGGGCTCGGCAATCCGCCGGGCCACGAAGAGGCTCGCCGCCGCGACCAGCGCCGCGACGACTAGTCCGCCCAAGGCAATCTGACGGTATGTCGCGTCGAGCGTTTCGCGGAGCGTGTCGATCGGCAGGGCGGCCCGGATCACGGCAACAACCGCCAGGCCGCGACACACGGGGACGGCGACGTAACGCATGTCCTCGCGCAAGGTGCCGCTGAAACGCGTGGATCGCCCCGTGAATCCTCCCAGGGCGTCGCGGATCTCGGGCCGGTCGATATGGTTCTCCATCGCCTCAGGGTTCTCGGAACTCTCGGCGATGACCTTGCCCGAAGGAAGGACCACCGTGATCCGCATCCCCAACGAGCGTCCAATGCTCTGGCAGATGGGCTCGATCGCCGCGTACTCTCCGCGCACGATCAAGTCGTCGACGCGAGCCTGACACGCCCGCGCGCCTGCTTCCAACTCGACGTCTTTGCGCTCGAGGTAAAGCGACCGGACCTCGATCGAGGCGTAGACTCCCAACGCCAGGACCAGAATGATGGTGAGTCCCAGATAGGCGAAGAAGATCTGCCAGAAGATCCTTAGCTGGCGCATCCGCTATTCCTTGAGGCGGTAGCCGACCCCGCGGACCGTCTCGACATATTGGCCCGCCGTCCCCAGGCGGCGGCGCAATCCGAGGATTTGCACGTCCACGGCGCGGTTGGTAATAGCATAACTGTCGCCGTGGACCGCGTCGAGGATCTGTTCGCGCGTAAAAACCCACCCCGGCCGGCGCGCCAAAACCGTCAGCACGCGAAATTCCGTGGCACTCAGATCCACCGGCTGATTATCCACGAAAACCGCGTGCCGCCCGGGATGAATCACGATGTTGTGAATCCTGACCGTTTCTTCCTGATCGGTGGGCTGCACGCCGGATTCGTACTTCCGTCCCATGTTGCGAAGGACGGCTCGCACCCGGGCAATCAACACGTTGCGGCTGAAGGGTTTCGTGATGTAGTCGTTGGCCCCGACGTTCAGGCCTGTCACCACGTCGGCCTCTTCGCCCTTGGCCGTCAGCATGACGATCCCGACTGCGGAACTGACGGGATGGCTCCGCAATTGTTGGCAGACGGTCAGCCCATCGACCCCCGGCAGCATC
>CAZFKF010000166.1:0-8053 GCA_964518805.1 uncultured Planctomycetaceae bacterium
CGGCCAATCAAGTCGACCTTCCATACCGGTTGCTGGTCATGAACGTCAAGTCGGACCCAGCCGCGAAAGACGAGGAGCATGCGTTCATCAACCCGGTGATCCTCGAGCGCAAGGGAAGCATCGAGGAGAAAGAGGAAGGGTGCCTGAGCCTTCCGGACCTCTATGCCCCGGTTCGGCGGTCGCAGAAGATCGTGCTCAACGCGTACAACCTCGCCGGCGAGGAGGTGACGTGGGAGTTGAACGGGATGTACGCCCGGGTCGCTCAGCACGAATGCGACCATTTGGACGGCGTGCTGTTCATCGACCGGCTCACCCCAGCGCATTTCCTCTCCGTCAAACGTGCGCTGGAGGATATGGAAACAGCCTTCAGCGGCGAGCGTCAGCGCGGCCTGATTCCCGACGATCAATTGATCACCGCGCGGCTGAACGAGCTTGAACTGGCCCGCACTTAGCGGCGGCGATTGCTGGCGTTGTGGCCTTCTCGTAGGATGGGTCTCCGCCCCGTCGCTAGAATTCCGGACGGGTCGGAGCCCCATCCTACGGCTCGGGATTTCTCGCATGGAGATTCATCTGTGGATCGGCAAATGCTGGCTGCTTACGCTCTCGTGGTGGTGGGGATGTGCGGGTCGGGCAAGTCGTCGGTCGCCGCGCATCTGAAGCGGCGCGGATGGCCCGTGGTCCGCTTTGGCGACATCACCATGCGGGAACTGGAGCGCCGAGGGCTGCCGATTTCGGAGGCCAACGAGCGGCGGGTCCGCGAGTCGCTGCGCGCCGAGCACGGCATGGACGGCTACGCCAAGATGTTGCTGCCGATCATTCGCGATCACTTGTCGAGGGGCTCGCTGGTGCTCGACGGGCTCTACAGTTGGTCGGAATACAAGTACCTGCTGGCCAACCTGCAAGAGAGCCTCCTAGTTGTGGCGGTAACAGCGCCGCGGGCCGTGCGCTACGCGCGCCTGGCCGCCCGGCCCGAACGTCCCCTGACCAGCGACGAAGCCTTGTCGCGCGATATTGCTGAGATCGAAGGGCTTGAAAAGGGCGGCCCGATCGCCATGGCCGACTACACGCTTCTCAACACCGGTTCAGTGGAAGAGCTGGAAGCGGCCATCGACACGATCGTCGCCAGGCCCCTTGGGCAAGGACGGGGTTGAACCCCTCTCTGTAGCAGTCTTGCGTTCCCGTCTCCGCTGCGTTAGTCTCGATCGGTGACGTGCTTCCCTCCCAACGTCGCACACCCTTTGCCGCCAGTCGGCCTACCCGAGGAGAGAAATGATGATGGGCAGTTTTTCACGCAGAGACTTCCTGGTTCGTTCGGCGGCAGGCGTATCGGCCGCGGCTGCCGGCCAGTTCCTGGCCTTCGGAGCGGACGATGAGCAGAAGCCGGCCGATATGACCATCGCCCGGTGGAAAGGCGAAGGCACGCCGGCTGCCGAGGAGCTTTCTCAGATCGCCACGCGGCTGACCGAGAATGCATTGGCCGGCGTGGGCGGTTTGGGGCGGTTCGTAGGTAAAGGCGACGTGGTGTGGGTGAAGCCGAACATCGGCTGGGATCGCACCCCGGAACTGGCCGCCAACTGCAATCCCGACGTGGTGGCCACGATCGTGAGGCTCTGCTTCGAGGCGGGGGCCAAGACGGTCAAGGTGGGCGATAACCCGTGCGACGTTGCCGCCAAGGCCTACGCCAGCAGCGGAATTCCGGCGGCGGTTCGGCCGTTGGGGGCCGAGGTCATCACGCTCGACCGCAGCCGCGTGCGCGAGACGGCCATCAAGGGCGAGAAGGTCAAGACCATTCCCATGTTTCCCGAAATCCTCGATTGCGACCTGGTCATCAGCGTCGCCGTGGCCAAGCATCACGCTCTGGCCAACGCCACACTGTGCATGAAGAACTACATGGGCGTGATCGAGAAGCGACAGACCTTCCATCAGGCCATGCCGGTGTGCATTGCCGACCTGACGCGTTTCATGAAGCCGAAGATCGCGATCCTCGACGCCGTGCGGGTCCTCACGGCTCACGGTCCCAAGGGCGGCAACCTGGCCGATGTCGCGATGAAGACCACCGTGGCTGCGGGCGTGGATCTGGTGGCCCTCGATGCGCTGGGCGCGGAGGTTCTCGGCAAGAAGCCGACCGATATTCCGTCGATCGTCAAGGGACAGGAAGTGGGCCTGGGTAAGATGGACTACCGCTCCCTGGCTCTCAAGGAGGTGGCGATCTGATGGCGCGGCGACGCCGCCTTTGGACCGCCGTGCGAACCAGGCGGTTGGTGCAGTTGGTCTTCCTGCTCCTTTTTTGCGGGGTGGTGCTCGCCGCGCGCCCCCAGGCCGAAGGCGAGCCGAGTCACCTCGTCGAGATCTTCTTTCACTTCGATCCGCTGATCCTCATCGCCACCTGGCTCTCGGCCCACGCCCTCTACGCCGGGGCCTTGGCGGCGGTGGTGACGATTGTCCTGACGGCGGTCTTGGGACGGGTATTCTGTGGGTGGATCTGCCCGCTGGGCACGATTCACGCGGCGGCGGGCCGTTTCCTGCGCTGGGTCTGGCCCCCGCGAAAGCAGGCAGACCATTGGTCGCGGTGGCAGCTTACCAAGTACTATCTTCTTATCGCGTTTCTGGTGATGGCGGCGCTAGGCACCCACTGGGTGTGCGTGTTCGATCCGCTGGTGCTTCTGTACCGCACCACGACCACGGCCCTGCTGCCCGGGTTTCAATGGGCGGTGGAGTCGGGCTCGAAGACGATCTACGACTGGGACCCCGGCGTTGGATCGATACGGCTCACCACGGTCACCGAGCCGGCCTACGCTTTCCTCCGCGACCATGTGTTCGGGGTCCCTAAGCAAGCGTTTCTCGGGAGCGGCCTGATTCTTGGGCTCTTCCTGGTCACGCTTCTGGCCAACCGTTTCCGGCCGCGCTTCTGGTGCCGCTACCTGTGCCCCTTGGGCGCACTGCTTGGCGTATTCGCGTGGCGCCCGCTTCTGCGCCGGGTCGTGCGGGGAGACGAGTGCAACAGCTGCGGCCTGTGCGGTATGGGCTGTCACGGTGCGGCTGCGGCAAGCGACGCGGGGGGACGGATCTCCAAGCCGTCATCCCATGCAGATTCTGCCGGACCGGTCGCGAGTTCCACCGGCGAGACTTCCCGCGGCGCGGGCAAGTGGATCGCTTCGGAGTGTTTCGGCTGCCTGAACTGCACGGATGCCTGCCGTCGCGATGCGTTGAGTTTCAACTGGTCGGTGCCGGGCAATCAGCAGCGTGCGCCGGTTGAGAGCGTGGACCTCTCGAAGCGCGCCGCACTGGGCGCGGCGATCGGCGGATTGGCCGCCTTGGGGTTGTTTCGGATCACTCCACAGTCGCGGGGCAGCACGTTCCACAAGCGGCTGATTCGCCCGCCAGGCTCCCGGCCCGAGCGTGACTTCCTGGCGCGCTGCACCGGCTGCGGCCTGTGCATGAAGGTCTGTCCGACGGGCGGATTGCAGCCGACGCTCACCGAGGCGGGGCTGGAGGGCCTGTGGACGCCGCACCTCGTGCCGCAGATCGGCTACTGCGATTTCACCTGCACGGCGTGCGGCGAGGTCTGCCCCACGCAGGCGATCGTGAATCTCGATCTCGACGAGAAGCACAAGACGCGGATTGGCGTGGCCGCCTTCGACATCGCGCGATGCATTCCGTACGCCTACGGTCGCGATTGCATGGTGTGCGAAGAACACTGCCCGATCCCGGACAAGGCGATCTACTTCCAGGAAGTGGAAGTGCAAAACCGTTCTGGCGAGAAGAAGACGATCAAGCAGCCGCACGTCGATCCCGACAAGTGCATCGGCTGCGGCGTGTGCGAACACGTCTGCCCATACAAGGACGCGCCCGGCATCCGCGTCTCCAGCGCCAACGAGTCGCGCCATCCCGGGAACCAGCCGATCATGCCGGAGGACAGCCCGTATTGACAGTTGCCGAAGCGCAGGTCACTGCTGAGACAGCACCTGCTCTAGGTCGCTCGCCACTCCCAGTTCCTGCGCCCATCGACGCATATATTGTTCATCGAGCCGGCCCTGAGTGAAGAGAACGTCGCCGATGTCGGCAATGTCGCGGGGACGGCGCGAGAGAAGCTCCAAGAGGATCAGGTCCTCCGGAGCGACAAGCCATATCGGGAATTCATCGAGTTCCTCTCGGCGCCGACGCGCCAGAATTTGCTCCTGATACGGCGATTCAGCCAAGAACAGGTCGACATCGATCCCCTTGTCTTCGAGGTAGAGTCGCGCTTTGATCACCGGCATTCCGGCGACGCGATCCACCCAGCCCGTCATGTAAGACTGGGACACGGTATATCCAAACTCCGAGAGTGCCCCATAGAGTTCGGGAAGTCGGCTTCGGTCGATGGCGATGGTGAAATCAAGGTCGTGCGTCGCACGGGGAATCCCATAGACGCGTACAGCGATGCCGCCCATTACGGCATACGGAGTCCCCATCTGGTCGAAGAGCAGGGCCAACTCACGCAGTGCCTGCGCCAGATCCTTCATCGCTGCTCCCGCGTTCGAGCAATGCCTTCGAGCATGCGGCGATTACGCTCGTCGTTCTGGCGGTGCAGAAGTTCGAACCGCCGATCAACCTGTTCGGGTGTGCCACGTAGCAGATACGGCGTTTCCTCGCGGATCATTGCGACGACGAGTCTCAGCCGCTCGGAGGTCGACATGCGGCGATAGGTTTCGAGCGATTCGTGACTCAGCATAATGGGTCATTCCAACGCGCAAGCGAGGCGGCGTCAACCCCCGGAGGCAGCGAAAACGGGTGTCAGGGGACGATCGGACCTCGGTAGATACGGTATCGCAGCAGGTTCTTGTCCGAAGTGAGCGGGCCGGGGGCCTTGTCGTCGCGGAGGATCGAGTAGATCATGTCGTACTTCGCATCGAGGTCGTCGGCGTAGTGGATGATGAGGGCCTCGGGCGTCATGGGAGGCTTGGGCGATCCCCATTCGGGCAGACGCTGATGGGCGATCACGGCGTGTTCCAGGCGCAGCAGACTGTCGGCGTCGAGGCCGGCCTTGGCGGCCGCCGCGCGGATCATGTCGCGGCCCAGAAGCAAGTGCCCCAGCAGGGCCCCCGAAGCCGTGTAGAACGTGTCGGTCGGCTCCTGCTGGAGTTCCTCAAGCTTGCCGATGTCGTGGAGGATCGCTCCGGCCACGACCAGCCCTTGATCCAGCGGCGGCCGCATGTCGGGATACTTGGCCGCGTACTTCTCGGCCAGCCAGACGCAGGTCCGCGTGACGCTGAGGATATGTTCCAACAAACCGGCCACGAAAGCGTGGTGATGGCGCCGCGCCGCCGGATACGAGAGGAGTTTGTCGCGGTGCTCGGCCAGCAGGCTCTCGACGGTCCGCCGCAGCGGCCCGGTGGGGATTTCGGCCCGCAGAATCTGCGCCAACTCCGCGAACATCTCCTCCGGCGCGAACCGCGATTGGGGCAGGCACATCCAGGGATCGAACCCGTCGGCCGCGTCTGTCTCGTTGACTTCGCGGATCTTGCGGATGTCGAGTTGCGGGCCGTAGTTCGACTCGCGGTACACGGCGCGAATCTTATAGTATGCCCCGGATGTCCACTGCTGGCGGCACTCGGTGGCCAACGGCGAATTGTCCCAGATCGGAAAACTCACCTCGCGAAAGGCATCGCGAAACGTGACACGAAAGTACGGCTTTCCTTCCCGCGTTCGCAGTTCTTCCTTGCCGCTTAAGAGTACAAACAGGTCGCCTTCCTGGTCGGGCTGCATCTCCGACAAGCGGACGATCGGCATCGAGGCGCGCGTCATGGCGGAGGCCCTTGTGAACAGGGTGTGGGGGCAGGGTTCGGGGTTCGGAGATTGGAGGTCGGAGATCGGGGTTGGGACGGGGGAATGGAACCGGTACGTCGAACGTACACGAGAGGAAGACTGCACGATAAGAGCCAAAGCGCAGAACAGGTTGCATTGGACTTCTCGTCTCCAAACTCCAACCTCCGGTCCCTTAGAATACCCAAACAACGCCCCCGCAGGGAGTAGGCACGGCCCTGTCGGGTTTCTTCAAGCCTTTCCACCGTCAATGCCGCAGAACCGCTCAAGACTGCCTATCCTCGCGTCCGAAGCCAAGAGGCGGGATAGGCGGCGGACAGACCGGAAACGAATTCTCAGAACCTCGTAGGGTGGGGCTCCACCCCGTCCCCAGATCACGCCCGTCGCCGTTGTGAGACCGCTTCTCATTCTTGCCAGGACCTCAAGGAGGCATCGCCATGGGAGGATCGGGCCGGCGGCCGCTTCGACCGAGACCGCCTGCGCCGGCCCAGGTGGGGCGCGTGTGGCTCGATGCGTTCTTGCAGTACTCGTCCGGAGAGTGCCACCTGTCCGACAACACGGTGGCGGCCTACGGCCGGGATCTCAAGCGGTTCATGGTTTGGCTCAACGGCCGCGCGGTGCCGGCCCTGACGATCCGCGACCTGGCCGACTACACGGCCTGGCTGCACGCCCAAGGACTGAGCCCGGCCACGCTCGCCCGACATCTTGTGTCGCTGAAGGTGTTCTTTCGATACCTTCAACTCGAAGGCGTGCTCCAAGACAACCTGGCCGAACTGCTCGGCAGTCAGAAGTTGTGGCAGCGCGTGCCCAAGGTCCTCAGTCCGGAACAGGTCGATCGTCTCTTGGAGAGCCCTGTAAAGTACGATCCGTTTTGGCGCCGCGATCGGGCCCTGCTGGAGTTGCTGTACGCCACGGGCTGTCGGGCATCGGAGATTTCGCACCTCAGGCCGTTGGACGTCCACCTCGACGAAGGCTACTGCATGTGCCGGGGCAAGGGCGATAAGGAGCGGCTGGTGCCGTTGGGCCAACGGGCCGTGGCATCGGTGCGGGCCTATCTGGAGCACGAACGAGGCACCCTAGTCGCCAGGGCCGGCGGCGAGCCGCCTTGGCTGCTGTTGTCGTATCGCGGGCGGCGTTTGCGGCGCGAACGGATCTGGGAACTGATGAAACAATACGCCCTGCGCGTCGGCGCGCCGCCGAGCGTCAGCCCGCACACAATGCGGCACAGCTTCGCCACGCATCTTCTGGCCGGAGGGGCTGACCTGAGGCAGGTGCAAGAGATGCTCGGGCACGCCAGCATCGCCACGACGCAGATCTATACGCACGTCGATGCCTCGCGGCTCAAAGCGATCCACTCGCGATTTCATCCGCGCTCGTAGCAAACCGTAGGAATGGTCTCCGACCCGTCCCAGGAAGCGGTGAGAGGGACGAAAGAAAGCCCCAAGCGAAGAAATGAAGAAGAAGCACAGGACGGGTCGGAGCCCCTTCCTGCGCAGTGTGCCGGGCTATTCCGCGGGCTGCGCGAAACGGGTATCGCCGTACTGGGCTTCGAGCACGTCCTTGGCCTCTTTGGCGCGGTCGCCTTTCTTGAGGGCCGTGAAGACCGGAACCAGATTGGCCAGCGCTTCGGCGTGGGTGTCGCGGTTGCTCGCGTACATCGTGTCGACGCGAAGCAGGGCGAACATGGCTTCCTGGTTCCGGCCCGCCTTACGTTCGGCGAGTCCCAGCACCAGGTACGCGCGACCCAACACGTCGGCGTCGTCGGCGTCGGCCTTGGCCAAGACATCTCCGGCCAGCTTGATGGCCTCATCGGGCTTGCCCGCCTCAAGGAAGCAGCGGGCCTTTCCGAGCATCGCCACAGAGCGTTGGGGGGCGGCCTGATCGCCTTCTGGACTGGCGTCCAGAACATGCTGGAAAAACTTCATGGCCTCGGCGGGCTTTTTTTCGGCCAAGAGGATCTGGCCCATGGCAGCCGACGCACGGAGCTTGTATTCCGGCCACGGGGCCTTGCCGACGCGTTCGTAGTACTCCCGGGCCTTGGCGAACTGGCCGAGCGCCGCCAAGAGATCGCCCACGGTCTCGCACGCCTGAAAATAGTGGTAGCTCTCGGGGTGGGCCGCGACGAACGCCGCCATGCGCTTGCCCGCTTCGGGGATCTCCAACTTGCCCTCCAACGCCAGCTTGGCGCTGGCCAGGGCTGAGTAGAACTCGATATCCTGCTTGATCTCGGCACGCTGGATGTCTTCGATCT
>CAZFKF010000167.1:0-8039 GCA_964518805.1 uncultured Planctomycetaceae bacterium
CTGAATTCGACATCACTATAGCCCTCGTCAGCGAGCGGCTGCGAGCTTCCTCGCCAGCTTGCCCGCCAGGCGGCACAACGACCGCTGGACGGGCTCGAGTTCCGCGCGTCCGGCGGCCCGAGGCACAACCACCATGTCGACGCCGGGCGGGAGCAGGGCTTGGTTAAGGCGGAACGCCTCGCGCAGGATTCGCTTCCACCGGTTGCGGACCACGGCGCCGCCAACCTTCCTCGAAACCGAAAGGCCCAAGCGGGGGTGCGGCAGTCCGTTCTCGTGGCCGAACAGCAGGAGTTGATCGTCGGCGGCCGTGCATCGCTTGCGATATGCCCGGCGAAAGTCGGCATCGCGCACGATTCGATACTTGGCCAGGAACCGTTGGCTGCCCATGAACCGCTACCACCGGAGGTTCGCACGCGGGTCCAGGGGATACCGCTCCCCGATCTGCCGGATGGCCTCCCGGGCAGACTCGTCCAGGTGTTTGGGGAGGACGACTTGAATCTCGGCCAAAAGATCGCCGGCCGAACCCGACTTCGGCGTCACCCCATGCCCGCGCACGCGGAGTTTCGTCCCGCTGGAGGTACCGGCCGGGACCTGGAGCGACACGGTTCCCTTGGGAGTCGGCACATCGACCTTGGCCCCCAAGGCCGCCTCGGACAGGGTGACCGGGACCTTAACCGTGAGGTTGTTCCCCTGCCGCTGAAACCACGGATGCGGCTGGACGCGGACCGTGAGCAGAATGTCGCCGGGCGGGCCGCCCGCCGCCCCGGCCTCGCCCTGGCCGCGGAGGCGGATCTTCTTGCCGTCCTCAATTCCGGGGGGGATCTTGACTTCGAGGTTCTCGACCTTGCCCGAGGCGTGCGTGACCGCCAAGGCCACGGTGCCGCCGTTGACGGCCGTGTCGAGCGTGATCCGCAGGTCGTGTTGCAGGTCCGTGCCGCGCTGCTGCCGCCCACCTCGCGTGCGCCGGGCGCCGCCGGAGCGGCGAAATTGCTCGAACAGGTCGCCGAAATCCGCTCCGACCCGCTCTCCGCCGAAACGCTCGCCAAAGAACTGCCCGAAATCGACGTCTTCGAAGCCCCCAAAACCCGCCCCAGGGCCCTGCGTTCCCTGCCACGACGCCCCGCCGTGCGGCCCGCCACTGCCCATGGTCTCGAACGAACTGCCGTAGCGGTCGTACAATTCCCGCTTCTTGGTGTCGTTGAGCGCGTCGAACGCAGCCTGGATCTTCTGGAATTTCTTCTTGGCCGACTTGTCGTCGGGATTCATGTCCGGATGGTACTTGCGCGCCAGGTCGCGATAGGCCTTCTGGATCTCGGCCTGCGAGGCGTTTCGTGCCACCCCCAGGATCTGGTAGTAATCTTCAGCCATCAGTGGGTCCGTACGGCAGACGCTGCCAGTCCTTCTGAGAACTTATGCCATTCTAAATGGGCCGCCCGATCCGGTGAAGTAGGCCCCATGTGCTACATTTGTCGTAGTCGGATAAAGAGTTAGGTCATTTTCAATCGGCTGCCCCGACATCGATGATCGGATCAAACCCCAAGCGACTTTGGAGTGCAGCGATTCATCGCCGCTTTCTCATGCTCGCAGAGCCCATTGAAGTTCACCGCGGCGAGGAATCGCCGCACCCCAAAAGGGGCATCGGCCGAAAGGGCCTTGTGCTTGTCGCGGTCGCCTTCTTCGCGGCGACATCGAGGCGTGTCGAGGCCGCCAACGATGGGCAACTGGCCCTGACCGTAGTGGATCGCGCTACGCACAAGCCGATCGCCTGCCGAGTCCACTTGAAGAACCAGGCCGGCCGGCCGCGGATCCCCAAGAAGGTCCCCAGTTGGGACGACCACTTCGTCGTGCCCGGCCAGATCGTCCTGAAGCTGCCCGTAGGCAGCTATACCTTTGAGGCGGAGCGCGGTCCGGAGTACAAGGTGGTAACAGGACATTTCACGATCGCCAACTTCGCCGACGACGCGAAGGAGGTCGAACTGGAACGCGGGGCCGACATGGCGGCCGAGGGCTGGTGGTCGGGCGACTTGGACGTGCATCGATCGCCCAAGGAGATCGAATTGCTGATGCAGTCCGAGGATCTGCATGTCGTGCCACTCATCACCTGGGGCAACGAACGCAACCCTTGGTCGGCCGGCACGCTGCCCAAGGAGCCGCTGGTGCGGCTTGAGGAGAGCCGCTTCTGCCAACTGCTGGGCGCGCAGCACGTGCGGCCCGGCACGACGCTGGATTATTTCAACCTCTCGGCGTTGCTCAAGCTCGGTCCTCCCAATGCCGATTATCCGCCGCTGATCGAGACCCTGGAGAAGGTCCGTGCCCAGCCGGGCGCCTGGGTCGAGGCCAGCAAACCGTTCTCGTGGGACGTGCCGATGCTCGTCGCGCTGGGCCAACTCGATTCGATCCAGGTGGCTCACGGCGGCCTGGGCCGCACCAAGTCGATCGTCAACGAAGGCGACGGCAAGCCGCGCGACGCCAAACGCTATCCCGGCGTGCTGGGCAACGCCCTCTGGTCGCAAGAGATCTACTTCCACCTCCTGAACTGCGGTTTGCGCGTGCCGCCGACCGCCGGCAGCGGCTCCGGCGCGACCACCAATCCCGTGGGCTACAACCGCGTTTACGTCCACGTCGACGGCGACCTGACCTACGAGAAGTGGTGGGATAGTCTCCGCGCGGGCCGCGTTACGATCACCAACGGGCCGCTCTTGCGCCCCACCGTTCGGGGCGAGTTGCCGGGCCACGTGTTCCAACTCGACAAAGGGCAAACCGAAGAATTCGAGATCGGCTTGACGCTCTCCATTCGCGAGCCGGTCCGCTACCTGGAAATTATCAAGGACGGCCACGTGGTCGAAGAAGTCCGCTTCGACGACTATCGCCAGAGCGGCAAGCTGCCCAAGCTCCGCTTCAATTCCAGCGGTTGGTTCCTGCTGCGCGCGGTCGGCGAGCAATCCAAGACGTACCGATTCGGCATGACCGGGCCGTATTTCGTCGAGGCCGACTACGGGCGGCGGATCAGCAAGGCCTCGGCCCAGTTCTTCCTCGACTGGGTCATCGAGCGGGCCCGGCAGATCCAGGTCGACGACCCTCAGAAGCGCCGCGAAGTCCTCGAACCCTACCGCAAAGCTCGCGACTTCTGGCAGAACCTGGTGAACAAGGCCAACGCCGAGTAACGCCGCTCACGGTCCAGGTTGAAATGGACAGCCGGGCGAAGGGTGTGGTGTTAGACGCGCTCAATTCACAATGGGCCACCGTACGGCGTCGCGCGCGGGTTTCGTGCTGATGCCCGACCACGCAGGGTGGCCGCGATAGCTTTGCTATCGGAGTGCCGAAGGCACACGAGGTTTTGCGACCATCTCTTGCCCCTGGCGCGGCCCAGATCGCCGAGCTATCTGGGCTACCCGCGTAGAAGCGGCAAAGCGACCGCACGATTGCCGCAGTCGCGAAGATCTTGCGTGCGCGCCACATGATGCACGTCGCTTGGAGTCGTCTCGGGGGATCTGGGCTTCGAAGTCAACGCCAGGCACGTACGACGCTGTCGCGACCGGAGCGAGACGCGCCCGATTGCCAAGGTAATCCTCTGCCTTTGGCTGCGGCTGCGCTGCGATGGGTTCATCCATCTGGGTCTTCGACGAGCGAACGTCTCGCCATATTGTCCAGTATATCTTCGGCGACGCGGGATATCTCCAGTTGGGATCGCAGGGGCCGGGGCATTTGCCCTCTGTCGGGCACCACCGTTCCCACGCAGAGGTAATCTGCTTTCGGGCGGGGGTGGTGGGGCTCGCCGCGCTTTCCGTTTTCAAGGGCGGCGCGCCAGTGGAACCGGGCGTACCGCACACCCCCGCCTTCGGTGGTTGTCGTACATCTCCCCCGCGTGCATTTCTTCCGTTTGGTTTTGCGAAAACAACCCGTGCTCCGTCATTTTGATTGCCTCCCCTTGACTCGGCTGTTAAGATTCCGGGTGATAGCGGTCAGCTGGCGGTCGAGTCGAGCGTCGGATGGCGAGACCGTGTCAGCGGCCTCATGCGGCTGATGAGATCCCGCCTCTCACTCGGCACGATCCGTGAGGCAGACCCCGCGCGGCTTGTTCATCTCTTCTTACCGCGTCGGGTCTCGTTGTGTAGGGCAATCGTTGAGAGGGGTGATGACGCTGATGACTAACCACCCGTTGGCATTTCTGGGAGTAGTCCTCGCGCCGTTCCTAATCGCTCAGACTTCGTCGGCAGCCGTGGTCGTGAGCTATGCGGGCGTTTCGGCGGACGGTGACGCCGTGAGCTTCGAGGCTGATTTTTCCATTTCCGGCGATGCCTTGACCGTTAGGCTCCTCAACACGTCGCCGTTTTCAAGCGCAAGCCGAGACGACTGTCTCAGTAGTTTCTACTTTGACATTGTCAGGAACGGACTCCGGCCGACCCTGAGCTATGTCGGGGCCATCGGCGACGTCTGGTTGACCTCGAAGCGTCTGCCAGACACGCTGGTGACTGCCGATGCGGACCTGAAGGCGGTTGAACGGGGTGATGGCACTTGGCAGTTCAAGACATTCAATCCGGACCCGCTCTTCGACTACGCCTTTGGCCTCGGCACGGTGGGCAACTCCGCTCTTGGTCCTTACCGTTTCGACGGGGACATCGTCGGCGGCAGGGGACATGGACCGAGTGCAGGGCAACTGCCGTACTCGATTTACGCGGGAGACGTGACGACTCGGTCGCTGGGCAACCTGTACCTTGTCAAGGACTCGGCAACCTTCACGTTTTCGGGTATCGGCGGGTTCACCGAGGACGACATCGAGAGGAACTGCGTGTTCGGAATGGGCACTTCTCCGTCGAGCCTCGTTGTGGGGCACAATCCGGAACCATCTGCCGTTGTCGGCCTGTTGGGCATGGGCGCGATGGGATTGGTGGCAACATGGCGGAAACGCAGGCGCCAAGCCGCCTAGCTCCGGTTGTCCGACTTGGTAGACAGCGTTCCCGCGTCGAATCCGGCGCGGGTTTTTCGTGCGCTTTCGACGTTCGATATGCGAATGCTGGATCGTAGGAAGGCTGCGAAACGTTGGGGGTGCGGTATGAGATCCGTGTTGGCGATGACGTTGCTGGCGGCCATCGGCTGCGAACCGGCGCCGACTTACCAAGGCAAGACGGCAAGGCAATGGCTCCGGCAGGCGGAGGATGCCGACCCCGGCTTTCGACGCGAGGCCCAGAAGGCGCTTTTGTCGATGCCGGAAAATGCACTTCCCGCTGGAAAGCGGGCACGCGTCGTTCTCGACTATTGTGAACCGCTCGGCGCGGAGGCCATGCCGTATCTCGTTCCCCTGCTTCAGAACAAGGACCCGGAGGTCAGGCGAAGAGCCGCTCGGGGCGTAGCGAAATTCGGGTATGACGGTCAAGCGCAATCTGCGGTTCCCAGCCTGGTCGCCTTGCTCAAAGATCCCGACCCAGCCGTGCGAACGGCCGCCGTGGCCGCGCTAGGAAACTACGGGGCCTATAGGAAGGCGGATGCAGCAATACCAGCTCTAACCGAGTTGGCGAAGGGCGGTGATGAAGCAGCCAAGGACGCGCTGGCGAAGATCCAGCATGGAAATGAAGAGGCCGTGGCCGAATGACCACTCCACCGGCAGAATGTCTATCGCGAGGGGGAAGTGGAGAGCGCACTCTCCGCGGAGAACAGGTCTTGTGCCTGCTTCTGGATCTTCTCCAACTCGGCCGGGACGCCGCTCTCAAGAATGTCCGGAAGCGGTTTGGGATTCTCCTCTCGCATCTTGCGTGCAGACGCCGCGGCGCGTGGTTCGGGCGTCGCCCCGGCCCCTTCGCTGGGCCGTACTTCAATACTGGCCGTGACGGCATCCGACTTCGTGGCCGGATTGGCTGGAGAGGGACCGGCCGCCGGCGAGCAACCGCTGACGATCATCGCGAAACACCACTGGGCTGCACGTGGGAATCGCATGGCGACATCTGCTCCAGCCTTCGAGGAAGTCGGGACACGCCGGCAGCCTATGTCTCTGGATAGGGCCAACCAACGCAACACCGATTGGCCTACCGAATTCCGAACTCGTTTCCGGTTGTGTTAGGTTCCGCAAGGTAGATATCTTGACGCGATTCGTACTCGGGTCAAGGGAGTCGCGGGCAACCCCCTCAAGAAACTCTTTCAAAATCTTGGGTGATATGCTGGCCACCTGATAGAGATTGGCCCGTACCGCATCGCCTCCTTGACGCAAATTGCCGAGATCTCCGTGCGGATCCTCCTCGGGAAACAGTAGGGGTTGCCGGCTTCCTACTGCACTCGCGGGCAAGTGAGCGTTGAAACGCTCGCCATGGCCTGGTGAATTCCCCGACCTACTTCGGAGGGCCCGAAAGGGATGGGCTAAGGCTGATGGGCGGGGCGTCCTTGTAGCGGACGGACAAGTTCGATGCACGGCTCGGCCGGTTGAAGATGCAGTACACGTCGATGGTCTTGTCGTACCAGTGTTCAACGAGGGACACGGAAAGCGACCCTCCGTCCGCCGCGTAGCCCAGCCAACGGCCCGACCAGGTGATTTTGCACGAATCCCCGGTATACTCGAACGCGACGGAGGAGCCGTCGGGCAGCTTCCCGGCCACTCGCCCCTCGATCAAGCAGCCGCCCACGCCGCCGCGCATGGCCCTGGGCGCGAACGTCCGCACGGCGACTGGATTGACGGTGACCTGCCCCTTCATGTCGCCGGTGACGTTTGCCGTCAGGCCCCCTTGGACCGCGGAGGCCCCCGAAGGCGAGTGGCCTTGCTCCAGCGATCCGGTGACTTCCACCTTGGTGTCGCCGAACGTCGGCAGGCTCGACTTGATGTGGAAGGGACTTCCAGGCTCCAGCGGCGTCTCCCAAGGTGAGCCGTTTTTCGCCGCGTCCAGGAATCCTCTGGCCGTGGTCTCGGCATCGTCGGAAACGAGATGGAAGTCCGACTGGCTCAAGAGCGTGTTCTCCTGGGCCCCCGTCTGGTCTTGAAGGAAACGCTTGGAGAGGCGCAGTTTGACAAGGAGCGTGTCGCCACCCCGGTCGTCGCGGACCAGCGCGGCGGCAGGCAGCACGTGGGCCAGCGCGACCGTGCGCGATTCCAGCAATCGTTGGGACCGGCGAGGGCACCACACCACGAGGGCACAGATCAGCGCCATCGCGCCGACCGCTCCGAGCATCAGCCCCCAGATCTTCACAGTGTCCTGGTCGATCCGCAGTCCGAACAGGTCGATCGAGAAGTCGCGCAGCCACTTCCGCTTGCGATGTTTCTTCGGACGATCGCCGTCGCCGGCGCGGTGAAAGCCCAAAGGCACGGATAGATCACCCGCTTCGGAAGTCGGCGATAGTGTCGCTACGTCGGACGACGGCAACGGCGGGGGCTCTGCCAGCACCTCGTACATCGAGTCTTCCTCGGGCTTCGGAGGCTCCGAAGCCTCGGGCTCAGCCGATTCGTCCGGCAGAAGGGCAAACTCCAATTCGCTTTCGGGAACCGGGGCCACGGTGGGAAACAGGCCCTTGACCTTTGCTGCTGGCGCCCAGTGCTTCCCGATGCTCTTGCCCACTAAGGACTTGGCCGTGATGATTCCTTCCTGAACGAGATCGCGCATTTCCGGCGACGTCAGCGGCCCGAGGATCTTCCGGCCGTTCCTGACGTACCATTTCGGCTTGTGCGGTCGCCGTGGTTCTGCCCGACCCGCACCATGGAAATCGACCCCTACTGCCGGGGCCGCCGGTTCGACCGATTCCTTCGGCAGAAGGGCAAATTCGATTTCGCCGTCCGGGTCCGCGTTGGCGTCGCGAAACAGCCCTTTCACCTTGGTTGCCGGCGCCCAGTGTTTTCCTATGCTCTTGCCCACCAAGGAGTTGGCGGTGATGACGCCTTTCCGGACGAGTTTCCGCATCTCAGGCGATGTCAGCGGCCCGAGAACTCTGTGGCCGTTCCGGACATACCATTTCGCCTTGTGTGGTTTGCCCATGCCGCAGTCTCCGCCGGTTGCGAGAAGTGGAGCTGCTTCGAGCAGCCCTACCAACGGGCCGTACGGAATATTGTAACCTCGCTAGTCTTG
>CAZFKF010000168.1:0-8034 GCA_964518805.1 uncultured Planctomycetaceae bacterium
AGCACACGGACGGGGACAACATTGTGGTCGCAAGCGACATCGACGGCTTGAACTTCGTCAAGGCCTATCATGCTTCCCGCTTTGGGCGGGTGGGGGCGTACCGTTGCACGAACATGCTTTCGGTGACGGGCGAACACGGTTTCTCGATCGCGCAGTTGAATATCGAGCATGCGGGACCAGGACAGACGGATGATAACAACGCCTGGCAAGCGACCGTCCATGACATCAAGGACCCCGGCAATCTTGGCGTCGCCGATGTCAACTATTGGGTAGTCCTCGGGAATGTGGGCGTGAGCAAGATCTTCACGCAAGACGGTGGTGCGTCGATCCGGGCACGACGTATCGGCTCGGCCCCAACCGGGACCAGCAAACCGGGAGCACAATGATGAGCCGTCGCGGATCGAGGCCAGGAACCGCTGCACCGTACCGTAGCGGACTACCGATCCAAAAGCACGGCTGGCAGCCTCTTGCGGCTTGCCCCACGGCTCGCTAGACTCGCACGCAGGTACTACTGCGCCCCCCGTTGCTTCTTCTGGCTTCAAGAGAGGCGGCGTTGCATGACGGAGAAGAGCCGAGTTCCGTCTGATTTTCGCTACAACACCAAGGCTGCCAAGGTCGGCTGGCCGGCCGTCGGCGAGCCAATGCGGGCCGAGGACGTGCTCCGCGTCGTCGAGTTCCTGGTGCCGCCGCCGGCCGACCGCTCGGCGGCCTATGGCCGGCAGAAGAAAGTCGTCGGCGAGGCCCTGCGCGACCTGTGCAAGCTCGGCGGCCACGCGACGAAGCTGACCTTGGGCAGCCGCGTGGCCGAGGTGGAAAAGGCCGCGGTCGACTACCTTCGCGTACGCCACGCCTTGCTTCTGACCAACGCCACCGCGGGCTTCGAGATCGCCTACAATCTCGCCGGCGTCGGGCCGGGCGACGAGGTCATCGTTCCGGCGATCACGTTCGTGGCGACGGTGTGCCATCTGCTGGCCGCAGGCGTGAGAGTCGTCCTGGCTGATGTGGATCGACGCACGCTGAATCTCGATCCGGCGGACGTGGCCAGGAAGATCACGCCCAGAACGCGCATGATCGTGCCCGTGCACATTGGCGGCTGGCCCGCCGACATGACGCCCCTCATGAAGCTCGCCCGCCGCCACGACCTGATGGTCCTGGAAGACGCCGCCCACGCCTACGGCGCGGTCTATCGCGGTCGACGTGCGGGAACCATCGGCCATTTCGGTTGCTTCAGCTTCCACGAAGTGAAGAACATCAACGCCTTCGGCGAAGGCGGGCTTCTGGTCACGAACAGCGCCTGCGGGCGGCAGTTCCCCAAGTGCCGCTTCGTGGGCCTGGACACCTCGCTGCAGATCCCCGACTGGCTCTACGATGTCACGGCGATCGACGGCCTGCGTGGTCCGTTCGCCGCCGGGAACCACTCCGTGACCGAGATTCAGGCGGTCGGGCTGCTCAGTCAGATGCGGAGGATCGATCGCATCATCGCGGTTCGGCGCCGGACGGCGGAGCACCTGAACCGGCGCATCCAAGGGGTGCGCGGACTGACCGGCACGCCGATGGATACGGCAGCGACACGCGGGAGCCATCATCTCTACCAGGTGCAAATCGATCCGGACGTTGTCGGCGCCGACGTTCAAGCCCTGAAGCGCAAGCTCGCGGATCGCGGCGTCACGCAGATTCCGCACTTCGCTCCGCTTTACAAATTCCGGCTCATGCAGCAACTCGGCTACGACACGGCGGCCATCCAGGCTGGTTGCCCGAATGCCGAGGATGCGTTCGCGCACCGGTTTACCCACCTGCCAATCTACGGGCTGACGCGGGCCCAGATCCAGTACGTGGGGGACGCATTGATCGAAAGCGTCGCGGAGTTGCGCTCCGGGCGGTAGGCAGGCGTTGAATGCCGAGTGCCTGCCGTTCGACCAGCCTTCACTGAAGCAAGGGACTCGCTCATGGCCTATCACGGAGTTCTCGACGACGTGCGCAGCGCGGCCCGCGGAAAGAAGCCGCGGCGTCTTCCCATCTTTGCGTGCAGCGAGGAGTTCGACGTCAAGTGGCACGGCAAGTACACCTACGAGGAGGTCTGCCAGGACGGCGAGAAGATCGCCGAGGTGTGGATCGCGGCGATCGAGGAGTTCGACTACGACTGGGCGTGGCTGCAAGTCGACGATTGCTTTGAATTCGAGCCGCTTGGCGTGGGCACGCACGGCGAAGGCAACATCCTGCGCGCCACTCGCGATTATCTTCCCCTGACGCGTCAGACGCTGGCGGACCTTCCCCTGCCCGATCCCCACAGGGCGGGACGAATCCCGCAGAAACTCACGGCCATCGATCGGGTCCGGCGGCATTTCGGCGAAGACGTGCTGATCGTCGGCAGTTGCGCTGCGCCGTATAGCTCCGCGGGCCTGCTCTGCGGCTTGCAGGAGCCCATGCTGGCTGCCTTGACCGATGCGGAACTGCTGGACGAAGCCTGCCGCTTCTTCATCGCGTGGCAGGCGCGCTACGTCGAGGCGCAGGTGGAAGCCGGGGCCCACGCCATTTGGCTCGGCGACTGCAATGCATTCTCCTCGATGCTCTCCCTGGATCAATACGGCCGCTTTGCCGCGCCGTCGTGCAGGCAGCTTGTCGAGAAGATTCGCGGCTTCGGCGCGTCGGTGTACCTGCACAACAGCGAGGTCTCCACTTCCTATATCGCGGCCGAGGCGGAATTGGGAGTCGACATCATCAATTGCGGACCGGCGGCGGACATGGAGGCCGTGAGCCGTGCCCTGGGCGGCCGCTGCGGCTACAGCGGCAATCTCGACCCCATCGAAGTGCTCATGCGCGGCACGCCGGCACAGGTCGCCGCGGAAGCGACGCGGCTGGTGAGAACGTGCTTCCCCTGCGGCGGCTATGTCTTCAACACCGGCGAGATGAACCCTCGCGACGTGCCGCCCGAAAACATGAAGGCCATGATCGCGGCCGCCCGTGACGCCGCCGCGAGTCTCCGTTAGCGAGGTCGGAAGAACTGCTCCAAGTCCTTCTGCATCTTTCGCAAATCCGGCGGATGGGTGTACATCATGTGCCCAGCATCGTACTCCGCATACGTGAACTGGTTGCGATACGCTGGATCAAGACTCAGGTGGTCGATGCTGTAGCGGATGCCGTCCACGGGACACGCCAGATCGCATCGACCCGTGAGCACCAACACACGTAGCCGCGGGTTCTCTCGCATCGCGGACGCAAACTCCTGCGTCACGCTGGGATAACCCTGCCGTGGTTCGAAGGACCAAGGACTGACCGGGTTGAGCAAGCCGTAGGGCAGATCGTCTTCGAACTTCAGTTCCCCTCGCACGTAAGCATTCATGGCGGCGGAGAAAGCACCGTCGATCTCGGACAGGGAGGGATCGAAGCGCGGAGAATGCGACGCGGCACTGGGGTCACGACCGGTGATCCGCGCATCGAAGCGACCGAGAATCAGTCCCCGGTCGCGCAAGAGTTCCTTGCGGAAAGTCGCCGTGTCGATGCGCAGATCATTCTCTCGGATGATTCGGGCGGGCAACCCGCTGAGACGCGACAGTTTCGCCGTCACCCGGTCACGTTCGTCGGCCGTCATCGACGCCCCCTGAAACAACGCCACGGCATACTCCGTGCGCATGAATTGACGGGCTTCGGCTAGGGCCTTGGGCAAATCGACCTGCAAGTCGGGCGGCAACTTCTTATGGAAATGCGCTGCGGCCGTGTACGCCGGCAACGACACCTGGCAGGCCAAATCGCCCGACAGCGAACCAAAATCGAGAACGCCCGACACAAAGACCAACCCGCTAAGACTCATGGCGTAGCGTGCATGAAGCTCGTGCGCCAAGCCGGCCGCGCGGAAGACGCCGTAACTCTCACCGCAGAGATACTTCGGCGACAGCCACCGCTGGTGCCGCGTGGTCCACAGCCGGATGAACTCACCCACGGACTCGATGTCGGATTTCTTCCCAAAGAACTGCTCGGCTTTGGCTTCTTCGGCCGGGCGGCTGAAGCCGGTGCCCACCGGATCAATAAAGACAAGATCGGTAACGTGCAGAACGGAGAACTCGTTGTCGACCACGCCCAAGGAGGCGGGCTTAACGGCTCCGGGTTCGTTCAGTTTCACGCGCCTTGGCCCCAACGCGCCAAGGTGTAGCCACACCGAGGCCGCCCCCGGCCCGCCGTTGAAACAGAACGTCACCGGCCGTTGTTCTACGTTGGTCTCGCCCTGTTTCGTGTACGCAACATAGAAGACCGAGGCCCGCACCGTGCCGTCGGGTTTCAGCAGCGGCAACATCCCTGTTTCGGCGACGTAACTGACGCGCTGAGCGGCGATCGTCACCGTGTTCATGGTAAGGATCGGCTTGTCCTTGGCGTCGCGGATCGCCCCTGCTGGACGAGGGCCATCCTGTTTTCCGGCGGTCTCCTTCTTCTGGCTGCTTTCGTTCGATCTTGGAGCCCTCGCCGCCTCGCCGGCATTCGGCTCAGCCCAACCGGCTTGGGCTGACAACAAGAGTCCCAGGAAGCACAGCGACGACCATTGAATTACGACGCGCATGGGATGCCTTTCTTTCGGAATCTCGAGCAGACAGCGATCTCTGCACCGGTCAACGCTACCGTAGCAATTCGGCGACCCGGGGCGTCGCGACCGCTGCGGGCAGTACCTTCTTTTCGACGAGCCGACGGGCAGCCAGGTCCGCAGTCACCGGCACGTCCTTCACGTGCTCCCGGCACCACTGCTTGAGGATTGACTGGTGATTGGCGTCGGCATAGCTCCATTGGAACGGTTCATCTCCGGTCCCACCGCCGACGTAGTGATGAAGATCCCACCAAGCGACGATGGCTGCGATCCCTTCGGCCACGCCTTCGGCCGCCTCGACCGTAGTGGCGGGGGCCTTTGCGCAGACCGAGAGCACGCGGATCCGCGATTCGACCTGCGCGGCCAGGATGGAGAGGTACCTTGCGGGACCTCCGGGGATGAACTGGGCGGCCTCGCCAGCGAGTCTGGCCGCGCGCAACCGCTCCGGCAGATCGGCCGGCAGGCGGTCGAGCCCCAACCGCAGGCAAGACCACGCCGGCACGAGAAGCTCGGGCGGACCGCCGAACAACTCTGCCAGATCGGCCAGCACGTTTTCATCCGGGCGCGACAGATAAGACGGATCGGCGGCCGAGCGGGCGTAGAAATACAGATTCGGGATCACCATGACCGGCTGCTGGGCGTTGCCGAAACAGCCCCTCGCGGCAGCCGCATGAGGCAGTTCTTTTCGTAGAACCTCGCGGATCAAGTCAAACTGAAGCACCGCCGCCGGGAGCGAAGGTTCAAACTCGATGGCTTCGTAGGTCAAGAGCGTCGAGCGTTCCAGCAGCCCGGCCTCGGCGGTCAAGTCGATGTTGATCCGACGGTTGGCGTGCCCTTCGGCGCTTCGTCCCGGAAGCAGTTCCCAGGGCTCAGGCATCCCTCGCTTCAGTTCCGCCAGAGTCGCCCGGACGTAAGGCTCGATGGGCTCGACCCAGACGCCTTTCGTTCCCCAACCGGACCAGATCCAAGGGATCAGCTTCTGCTGTTGCGGCCGCTGGCCCACCCGATCGAGCGCTTGCCGGTCGGCGAGAAAGACCTTGAGGAAATCGCTCGCCTTGGCTTCCGGATAGGAGCCGGGGTCGCCATCGATGGTCACGTAGCCGTCGGCGTTGTTCAGGATGGCCATCAGCGCCGCTCGATGTCGCAGGTAGTCCTCCGCCTGAGCGGGATCGTCAAGCCGTACGGTCTTCATGAACGCGTAGAGGCTCCGCTCCATCCACGGCTTGGCGGCGATCTCCGGCCGCGACGTAACCACACACTGCGTCAGCCAGCATTCCAGGCCGGCCTGCCGGGCATCGTCGATGATCGGCCGGAAGGCACGCACTGCCCGGGCGTCTTGCTCCGAAAGCGGCGCCGGCACGGCCTCCAGGACCGGCCAGAGCATGACCCGATCGAATCCCAGTCGTCGCAGCAACCGGAACATCGCATCGTAGTCCTCGCGCTGCCAAGATCGCACGGCGAAAGGGTAGTTGTACTTCCAACAGCCGTGCAAATAGAACCCGCGATGCTCGAAGCCCCGGGCAGGCGCTGCGGGCGCGGATGCATCTCCCGCCGAGCTCGGCAGCGCTGTGCAGGTGACAGCGAAGGCGATGGGCAGTACGGCGAAGGCCTGTAGCAAACGCGAGATCGTCTCGATCAAGGTAGTTCTCCCGGGAAGAATGCACTCCCACCCTAAACTTAGCCGCGCTGTTATGAGTCTGAAGAATGGCCCCGGGGAAGTCAAGCAACCGCGACCGCCGGTGGAACACTCTCCCCGCATGGCGAATCGGCAATGGCTGGCCGATCGCAACCCAACGGCCGTGTGGTCACCCCAGCGTAGGCGGCCTGCCTTGCGTCTCGGTGTCAGCCGCCCGCATCTTCGGCACATTCGTTACGGCTGCAACAAGCTGCGGTAGGAGAGCAAGGATTTCCAGTTCAGCCGTCGTTCGCGTTAAGACCGGACGGAAGGGATAACGATGACTTCATAGCGGTTCGGCCGGTGCAAACGGACGCTCCGCGGGGTGCCGCACGCCGCGAGGCAGCCAGGGGTGACTGTCTCGACCGACGTGAATGTCGACAAGGAGACCGAATCGACTCGATCCGCGCCACACGCCCGAGAGAACACGGGGTTCCGTAGTTTCGCTTCCCCCGATGACTGCTGGGTCATCCGTTCGCCGAGGGCACGCCGAGAACGGGTCGCGAGGTCGGTTTCTGACGGGCATCGGCACCAGTCGCCAGCGGGCAATCGAGCAGCGCGGGGCGCCCCGCGCTGCATTGCCCGACGGCGGCTTCAACCACCTGAAGTGTGCCAATCCGCCTTAACTCATTAGGTCTCAGCCACTTGCGCTGAAGCGATGACGGCCCATCCGGGTCTCGCACCCCAAGGCGGCATCTGTCCCGGGGCCGTCGGTTGGCAGGGCTCAACGCCGAAGTCCCCTCCGCTCAAGGGTTTGCTTGCAATTGCCTCGCGCCGGAATTAGTATTTACGGGTGCGCCGGTGAATGGGCTGGCCCTTGCTACGAACTGGTTCCGTCTCTGCGAGGAGTCTTTGGTCATGGTTCAGAGACTTGTGATTTTGGCGGGAGCGATGCTCTTGCTGGGTTCTGCGTCGTCCTCTGCTCAGGACGGCATCGCCGGTCAATTGTACGGGGCTGGCGTTCACGCATTTTTTGAAGGCGACTATCAGCAGGCGCACAAGTTGCTGACCGAGTCTCTGGACACCGGCAGCCGCGATCCGCGGACCTACTACTTCCGTGGACTGACGTACGCGAAGCTCGGCAGGGACCAAGAGGCTGAAATGGACTTCGCCAAGGGTTCGGAGTTGGAGAGTTCCGACGTCGATCGGCTCTACAACATCAGCAAGGCCATCGAACGGATTCAAGGCGCGGACC
This sequence comes from uncultured Planctomycetaceae bacterium, assembly GCA_964518805.1. GTDB lineage: Bacteria > Planctomycetota > Planctomycetia > Pirellulales > Thermoguttaceae > CALFBP01. The sequence continues at coordinate 7,441 of CAZFKF010000168.1, forward strand.
GGCTGAAGATCGAGAAGTACCGTACCAAGGCCCGCGTGGCGGCCTATCAGAAAGCGGAACAACTGCGCAAAGCCCGCTACGAGCAGATGCGGCGCGAAGAAGACCGCGTGCTCGAGCAACAGTCGCGGGCGGCTCCGGTGCCAGCCGGGCAGAGCGTTCCGACCGTTCCGAACGTGAGTTTTGGCGAAGCGCCGGCCAACAAGCCCGAGGCGAAGCCCGCCTTGCCGCCCGAACCCAATACACCGCCCGTGCCGGCCAAGGAGCCAGCAACGACGCCTCCTGCTGAGAAGATGGGAGAAAGCGGCAATAAGGCCGCTGGGCCCGCCGCCGTCCCAGAAGCCGCGCCGGGCGCCGATCCGTTCGCCGCAAGTCCCGTCGAAGAGAAGAAGACGGTTACCGCCAAGTCCGCTACGGGCGCGACCGAGAAGAAGGCCGGCACGAAGAAGAAGGCTGTGGCCGCCGATGACACCGATCCCTTTGCCGCTCCGCCGGCCGACGAGAAGAAGGCAGGCACCAAGAAGAAGGCTGCGGCGGCCGATGACACCGATCCCTTCGCCGCTCCGCCAGCCGACGAGAAGAAGGCCGGAACGAAGA
>CAZFKF010000169.1:0-7975 GCA_964518805.1 uncultured Planctomycetaceae bacterium
GCTGTCGGCGAAGGGAATCGTCTCGTCGGCTGGGGAGTGCAGGACCACGATGTTCGGCTTCACCGTCGTGGCCGATCCCCATCGCTTCCAGGCCGGGCAAAGTAGGACAAGGGGCGTGGTCCCAGTGTTGATGTTCATGGCGACGGCACCGCCACGGCTGGAACCAACCACGACATCGGGCTTCGCTCGGTCGAACTCGGCCTGGGCGATGCGGACAGCGGCGTCGAAGTCGTCGTCCGGCAGGGCCGGGTTTAGAACCTCGTGGCAGTGGGACTTGAGGTAGGTCGGCTTCACGCCGCCGGGGGTTGATTGCCAGCCGTGGAGGAAGAGGATCTTCATAGGAGGCAAACAGACGGGCGTCCCCTAATATGAGTCTGGGGCGTTCTTGTATGGTCGCCCCGAAAGAGGCAGTGGCGCACCTGATTGGCCTCTCACAAGCCACTTATCCCCCAAAAGCCAATGGTAGAGGTTGGCGTACTTATAGTCGGGATGGATCTTCACGCCGATGCCGCCGATGCGGTCCATGAACTGATTGAGTAGCGGCTTGATCTTCTCAAAGACTGGCGGGGCGTAAACCGATTCGCCACTCACAAGGGCCGTCGTGCATGAAGTGATGAGGTCGGCGAGTTGAAGCACTCGCACCAGCTTCGATGGGGTTGATAGGACGTTCAAGGCAATCTTGTCGTGCTTCACATAGTCGGTCCCACTTTGAAGATGCTCCAGACAGCCTGAAAGAAATCGGTCTTCATCAGCACGGTCGCCGCTTGGGCGATCAACGATGACGACGCAGCCGTTGCTTGAGGCGGGAACAGAATTGTGGACCCGTTCAAGCAACATGTGGCTCACATCTTCCTCTGAACTGTCTACTCCGGTGGCCGTGCGGCATCCTGTGTCCTCAATCACCACGATGGCCGTCACATCATGGTCCCTCGCCGCTGCCAGGACGCCGAAGTAGAATTGCTGTCGAGCCTCCGCAACAAGATTGGTCCGCATCCACAGTTCTCGTCCTGGTGACCATTTGAATTCCTCGTTTGATGGGAAACCTGCCTTACGGCACTCGTCGTTGAGCACCGATTCAAGGCTCTTCACATGTTCGGCTCCAACCAGGACGCCTCCGGCAGCAACGAGTGCGCCCATCTTGGGCCGAGTTGGTGTGTTTTGGCGAGAGTCGTCACCGAAGAAGAGGTGCATGGCCTATGACCGATTTATGCGTCAAACCAGTGGCAGCGTGCATTAGCCATTCTTGACGATTCTTTGGATCACCCGATCCAACTCCCGATCATCTAGTTCCGCCAACAGGCTGAACGCATCGGGCCGCTCCAGCACCCGTTGCTGGATTCGCTCGGGGATCTTCTTCGCCAGAACGAGAAGCTCGTCCTCGTTGACCTCAAGCGCAGCGGCAATGCGGAGGATCACGTCCGTGCTTGGATACTCGCCGAAGTCGAGTCGGTGGTTCTCGATCTTCGAGACGTAAGTCAGCGAGATGCCGACCATCTTCGCCAGGGCTCGTTGGCCCAGTCCCTTGGCCCGCCGAAGCTGCCGCACTCGGTCGCCGAATTTCTTCATGCTGACGGTTCCGCTTGTGTTCGCACATCGAAGATGGTAGTCTGTTTGACGTTTATAGTCAACGTTTGCTAGCACCAGGCGACCCTCGCAAGGGTCTACACCGGAGGGGAGGCTGAAAGACTGGACGGTTATCCGGCTTGTACCGGCTGGAAATGGGATGAAGCAAAGGTAATCCGCCCATCATGGGGGGGGTGGTGGTTGCTGTCCCGGCGATTTGCCGTCTGATAAAGTAGGGATCGGTAAGGTTTGCCATGGTTGGGCAGATGAGGAGAACGGAACGTGGACAAGCTGCGGGACTACCTCCGCATCTCCCAGGCCGCTGAATATCTCGGTGTTCCTCCCAACACGCTCCGCAACTGGGAGAACGCCGGGAAGATCGTCGCACACCGGCATCCGGTGAACGGCTATCGGCTGTTCCGGCGGGACGACCTCGATGCCCTGCTCAAACAGGTTGGCTCGGCCAGTCGGACGCCACAGAGCGACAGGAAAGGGAGCCACCGGCATGGCTGAATCGGACGTGAAGAGCATGGTCATTCAGTCCATCCGGGAAGCGAGCGATCGGTACTTCCGTTTGGTTCTCGTTGTCGGCCCACCCGGCTGCGGAAAAACTGCGCTCCTCCAGGGTTTTGCAGCCGACCAGGGCCTCGTCTACGTGAACATGAACCTGGCGTTGAGCCAGCGAATGTTGGAACTCACCAGGGGTCAGCGGGCTCGGCAAGCCGAGGCGATGCTGGCTCGGGTGGAAAAGGAATGCGGCCCTTTCTACCGGACGGCGCACCAAGATGGAAAAGGGAAGCTGTTCTCTGGCGATGGCCGGGGCGGAGTCATCAACTACACCGTCTGGTCCGAGGTCATGACCTGCCCGCAGTGCGCCGAGCAGATCGTGTTCTTCGACCATGCGGTCGATACCGATGCCGACCCGATGGAAGTGCGGGACGAGTTTCCCTGTCCCAAGTGCAACGTCCGACTTACCAAGCGGTCCTTGGAGTCGTTCGTCGAAGAGACCTACGATTCTCTTCTTCAGCGTGGGATTCACCGGGTTAAGCGGGTGCCCGTCTTCATCAAGTATTTGGTCGGCAAGAAGCATTTCACGAAGAAGCCAGCGGCAGACGACCTGACGCTCCTGTCGTCAGTTCACCTGGATCGAGATTCTGCCGTGCCCGCTCCCCTTGAACTGGCCAGCGGCGGGCTTTCGGACAGCCATGCCAAGACCGGCATGACGCACTTGCACCATTACTACACGCCACGCAACTTCCTGACCCTTTCCCACATGATCGCTGCGGCGGATGGCCGCTACCGGCGACAACTGCTGAACCTCATCCAGTCGGTCTCGGTCCGGCTCTGCTCCTACTTGACGACCTACCAGTTGGGAAAGCGGGGGAATGTGCCGATGACCGGCACGCTGTTTGTTGGGTCGCTGTTGGCCGAGGCGAATCCGATTAAGAGCCTGGAAGGCAAGTTGCGTGACTTCACCAAGGTCTATGAGTCGCTCCAGCAATCGAACTTCGTGAGTTGCGGTTCAAGCTCGAAGTTGTCGTCGATCTCCGATTCTAGCATCGACTACATCTTCATCGACCCGCCCTTCGGCGACAACCTGAACTACAGCCAGTTGAACCTGCTGTGGGAAGGATGGCTTCGGGTGCGCACGAACGTCTCGTCCGAAGCAATCGTGGACCGGTACACGAACCGGGATCTCGCCTTCTACCAGGAGAAGCTGCGTGAGTGCCTGGTGGAGTTCTACCGGGTGCTGAAACCAGGTCGTTGGATGACGGTCGAGTTCCATAACTCGAAGAACGCCGTCTGGAACGCCATCCAGGCGGCGATCCTGGAGGCCGGTTTCATCATCGCCGATGTCCGCACCCTGGACAAGAAGCAAGGGACGCCAAAGCAGGTCAACAGCGTCAACGCCGTCAAGCGAGACCTGGTGATCTCGGCCTACAAGCCGACCGAAACCTTCGAGAGGCAGTTCGCCCTTCGGGCAGGAACGAACGAGGGCATCTGGGGGTTCGTCGAGGAACACCTGCGGCAGTTGCCGATCTTCGTGGCAAAGGCGGGGCGGGCCGAGGCCATCGCCGAGCGCCAGAAGCACCTATTGTTCGACCGCATGATCGCCTTCCATGTCCAACGGGGGATTATGGTCCCGATTTCGGCGGCGGCGTTTTATGCCGGGCTGGCGCAGCGCTTTCCCGAGCGGGACGGGATGTTCTTCCTGACCGCCCAGGTTGCCGAATACGACCGTCGCCGCCTTGAGGTGGGCGAAGTTCAACAGCTTGAACTGTTCGTGGTCGATGAGCGTTCCGCCATTCAATGGGTGAGACGGCAGCTTGGCCAGGCGGCCATGACATTCCAGGAGCTTCAGCCGCTCTACATGAAAGAGGCGCAACTCGCCTGGGAGAAGCACGAAGCGCCGGTCGAACTCAAGACGATCCTCGAAGAGAACTTCGTCCAGGTCGATTCCGGTCACTGGCGAGTTCCAGATCCGCACAAGGAGGCCGATCTGGAGCAGCTTCGGCATCGAGCGCTATGCCGGGAGTTCCAGCGGTACAAGGAAGTCAAGGGAAAGCTCAAGATCGTCCGATCCGAAGCCCTGCGGGCCGGATTCAAAGATGCGTGGCAGAAGGGAGACTTTGCCGTCATCGTCCAGATGTCACGCCGGGTGCCCGAGAATGTCATCCAGGAAGACCAGGCACTTCTGATGTACTACGACAACGCCTTGATGCGCACCGAGGGATAAGGCAGCAGTGAACAACTCCACTTCCGACACCGAAAACGTCTTTGCAGTCGGCTCTTGGGCGTTCAGCCTTGAGCATCGGGAGGCGGTGCGGATTGTCGATTCGCAGAGCGTCTGGGGGCACACCTCTTATCAGGTGTGGATTCCAAGCCAGGGCACGGTTGTATGGCTCGCAGGTTCCAGCCTGACGGGGCTTGCGGAGCCGGAGATCAAGCGGAGTCTCGAACACGTCATCTACAAGGTGGCGGCTTCCCGTGTTATCGACGCTTTGGCCCAGGATGTTCTCCTGGCACCCTTGGAGGGCGGCGTAATCCCCTTGCCTCACCAGCTTGAGGCGCTGCGCCGGGCGGTCGCAAATGATAGCATCCGATACCTGTTTGCCGATGAGGTCGGGCTGGGCAAGACCATCGAGGCCGGGTTGGTCGTCCGGGAACTCAAGCTGCGGGGCCTGGCACACCGCATCCTGGTCGTTGCCCCCACGGGCCTGGTCGCCCAGTGGGCGCAGGAAATGAAGACCCACTTCTCCGAGCAGTTCCAGATTCTCTCGCCATCGGACTTCTCGGCCTATCGGCATCTTGCCGGTGACGACAATATCTGGCGGCGGTTTGACCAGGTGATCTGCCCAGTCGATTCGGTCAAGCCGGTCGAACGCCGTCGAGGATGGACGAAAGAGCGGTTGGATCGCCACAACCAAGAGCGGATTGGAGATTTAATTGCCGCTGGGTGGGACTTGATCATCGTCGATGAAAGCCACCGCCTGGGCGGCAGCACCGATACGGTGGCCCGCTACAAGCTGGGCAAGGCTCTGGCTGAGACCGCTCCGTACCTCTTATTACAGTCGGCTACGCCGCACCAGGGCAGGACGGAATCGTTCCATCGGCTGATGGCCTTGCTCGACCAGGACGCCTTCGCGCACATCGGCTTCATCAAGCGAGAGAATGTTGCGCCCTTTGTGATCCGAACTGAAAAACGGCGGGCCATCGACGAACGGGGCGATCCCCTTTTCCAACCTCGAATCACGAGGCTCGTCCCGGTCCGATGGCTCGAAAAGCACGCCCTGCAAAAGCAACTCTACGAATCCGTGACCGAGTACGTGCGAGAGGGATACGACCAAGCGATTCGGCAGAACCGCCAGTACCTCGGCTTCCTGATGATCCTCATGCAGCGGCTCGTCACCAGCAGCACCAAGGCCGTTGCTTCGGCGCTGGAACGACGCCAAGAAGTCCTCAAGTCCACTTCCATCCTCCCCGTTGAGGAGGAGCCGGAGGCTGACGATCTGGAAGAACAAGATGGCCAGGAGCAACTGGAGGACTTGCTGGCTGCTCGCATTGCCGGGTTGGAAACCGAGAAGGACGAGGTTCGCCTCCTGCTGGAATTGGCCCGCCGATGCCATGCCCAAGGGCCTGATGCACGAGCCGAGACGCTGTTGGATCTGCTCTACAAGGTCCAGCAAGAGGAGAACAATCCCGACCTGAAGTTCCTGATCTTTACGGAGTTCGTGCCAACTCAGGAGATGCTACGGAGTTTCTTGGAGGAACATGGCTTCTCGGTGGTCTGCTTGAACGGTTCGATGGACTTGGAACAGCGGCAGCAGGTGCAGCGGCAGTTCTCCAAGAAGATTCGGATTTTGGTATCGACCGATGCCGGTGGCGAGGGCTTGAACCTGCAATTTGCCCACGTCGTCATCAATTACGACCTCCCCTGGAATCCCATGCGGATCGAACAGCGGATCGGTCGTGTGGATCGTATTGGGCAAGCGCACCTCGTCAATGCTTTCAACCTGATCTTTGAGGACAGCGTTGAACTTCGAGTGCATCAGGTCTTGGAGGAGAAGCTCCAGACGATCCACGAAGAATTCGGCGTCGATAAGACGAGCGATGTTCTGGACTCGGCGGAAAGCGGTGCCGCCTTCGAGAGACTCTATGCGAAGGCCATCCTCGATCCCGACAACCTGGAAAAGAGCGTCGAACAGTTGATGAAGGAGGTCCGGCAACAGGCCGAGGCCGAACGGGAGGGCAAGTCGCTCTACGAACAAGTGCCCCTCGATCCGAAGTTCGCCGCCGAGGTTGCCAACCATCCGTTGCCATACTGGGTGGAGCAGATGACGGTGGCCTACCTCCGGGCCGAGGGCGGCAAGGTTCAGCGGAACCTGTTTGCCTACGACCTGGAATGGCCGGATGGGGAGCGTGCTGAGCAAGTGGTCTTCCACGGGCGTGAGGCGCAGAAGCGTGGTCTCACCCACATGAATTTGGAGAACCCCCGACTTCGGAACCTGATCCAGCGGTTGCCCCGTGCGGTCCCCGGTGAACCGATCAGCAAGGTGACAGTTCCCAACGTGTCGGCTGAAATCCACGGCTTCTGGTCGCTTTGGCAAGTGGTGCTCAACGCTGGCCAACATCGGCGGGTTCGGGTGTTGCCGATCTTCTGCCATGACGACGGACGCACGCTTTTGCCAACGGCCCGAACGATCTGGGAGAAACTGCTTCAGGAAGCGAAGGCCACCAAGCAAGTGGGGATAGTGGACGGCCCCGCAGCCGAAAAGGTCTTCGCCAAAATGCGGGAGGAGGCCGAGCGACTCGGCCGGTCTCTGTTCCAGGAACTCAATGCCAAGCACCAGGAACGGATTGGTCGGGAGCGTGAAAAGGGCCGGTATGCCTACCGGGTGCGCCGGGAGGCGCTGAACCGGATCGGCTTAGCGGAAGTCCGAGAATTCCGCCTAAAGCGCCTCGATGAGGAGGAACGGGCATGGGAGGCCGAACTGTGCAGGCAGGAGCATATTCTGCCCGATCTCCAGCCGGTGGTTCTAATCAGGGTGGAAGCAACCAATGGCTAACTGGCGGGACAGTATTTTGAAGCATTTTGCCAAGGGGATCGCCCGGCTAACGCTCGTGGCCGATCCCGATGGCCTGCTCGCAGAGGAACGGATTGCTCAGGATATCCAGGACCGAGGTTTCGATCTGATCCCGTTCGAAGACCCGGTTGCCTTTCGCTACGCTTACGAATCGGGCTACCGAAGCAAATGGGATGCAGGCAAGGAGACCGACCTGGTAGTGGTCCTTCAGTCCGAATCGGGTCTGAACTCGCTCCCCTATGACCTTCTCCGGGCAGGGAGGCCGCTGAAATTCGGGCTTGACTCGTTGTTTCCCAAGCTCAACTACCCGATCCTCAAGGCTCTCGATTACGCACATCTCGATCATCTGTACGAAGCATACGGACACTACGATGGCTCGACTTTGGGCGAAAGCGCCACGAAGGATTTCATTCTGACGCATTGCTTCGGGGTTGTTCCAAGTTTGGTGAAGAAGCCGGTGGATCTTCTCAAGATCCTGTTGTCTCGACATTACGGCAACGTAAGCGTCCCGGAGACGCTTGACAGCTATCTTCTGAAAGTCCTGCGGAAGGAGAAGGCGTTCGCCGCTTGGCCGCTGGATAGTATCGTTCTCAACCGAAAGGCGTTCTTCGAGTTTTTGCAGCAGCAGTGGCCCAAGTACGTTGAGCAGGCAGCCCATGATTCCGGTAGCCTCGTCCCCTTCGGTCACGACGACGTGCGGGTGTACATCGACAGTTTCTTCCTGGAAGGCTTGCTCAAGCCCGTCGCACACGACGATATCCAGAAGCTTCCGAACTGGGTATTGAGCGGAATCATCCACGACCCGCAGGCCGACGCCCTCAAACGGA
>CAZFKF010000170.1:0-7968 GCA_964518805.1 uncultured Planctomycetaceae bacterium
CCGCCTACAGCCCCGAAGGGGCGAAATGCGAGAGCCCAGGGCAACGCCCTGGGGGAATGTGTCGGGAGAAACGCAGAGCCCTGAAGGGGCGGAATCCTGGCTCTCCGTCGCGTTCATTCCGCCCTTTCAGGGCTGCCGGTCGTGAAACGGGCTTTTCCCCAGGGCGTTGCCCTGGGCTTTCCTATCTCGCCCCTTCGGGGCTGATTCGGCGAAGCCAGGACGTCACGAGCAGATCCGGAATCAAGCCGCAGCATCCCTGAAGAGCCCGCCTTTTCACCCGCCGACCCCCTACTCCGGCAGCGGCTGGTCCTTTGTCTCCGGGGCGAAGGGGAGGACCGCGACGCCAAGGAGGAACACCGCGCACATCGTCACCCCCGCGTAACGCATCGGCTCCGCGTATCCGTGGAAGACCTTGTCGCTGAGCAAGCCGAGGGCCGCCGGCCCCAAGGCCGCCGCGAACCGGGCGATGTTGTAGCAGAACGACGTCCCGGTGCTCCGCAGTCGGGTCGGGAAGAGCTCCGGGAAGTAGATCGCGTAGCCCCCGAACACCGAGAGCTGGAAGAAGCCCATGATGGGCACCATCACGAACAAGTGCCAGAACTCGCTCATCCAGAGAAACGCGGCGGCCGTGCTGAACATCGCCGCGAGGAAGAAGATCGCGAAACTCGGCCGGCGGCCGATCCGCTGCGTGACCACGCTGAACACGTAGATCCCGAAGAACGCCCCGATGTTGAAGAACATCAGGTTGATGCTCCGCCAGAAGCCCAGCCGGCCGCCGATCTGCTTCTGCCGGGCTGCGATCCGCTCGGCGTGCTGGGCCAGCACGCCGGCGGTGGGAGATCGGTCAGGCTGCCTGCGACTGGCGTCGGCGAGAAACCGGGCGCGCCGGTCGCGATCGGCCGTCGACTGGGCGGCACGGTTCGGCGCGATCGTATCCAGCAGGGTGCTGTCCTGGCCCGCCGGCTGATCCAGAAGCGCCAGCACCGAATCGGAAGTCACGGACTGACCCTGCTCGTTCAAAGTGATCGCGGCGGCGTAGATCAGCCGCGCGTCCCGATCCTGTGCGTCCTTGCCCAGAATCGACGACGGCGGGACTGCGTTCTTGATTTCTTGCAGATGGCTGGGCAGAAGGAAGGCCGTTGCCACGAACTGGCTGTCCGATTCCGCCTCGCCTGCGCGGCGCGCCTCCTGCTCGAATCGTTTGGAGAAGATCGAATGCGTCAGGTCGTTGCTAAACACGCCGATGCCCCACAGGCCGATCACGCCTGCCGAGGCGAGGATCATGCCCACGATCGTGTTGCGGCGCCAGCGGGGATCGCCGAACAGCTCACCCACCGAGCCGGCCTTGCGGGCCGGGCCGCCTTCGCCCACGGCCTTCTGCCAGCGTTCGGGCTCCTTGAGGCGGCTGATGACCACGACGGCCAGCAGGGCGGGCAGGATGCCCACGCCGAAGACCCAACGCCACGCGCTATGCGGCAAGGCGCCGCTGGCTGCAAGGTACTCGAAGACCATCACGATCAGCCCGGCAGTGACGTTGCCGACTGCCGACAGGGCCTGGAGAAGCCCCAAGGCCGGGGCGCGGGCGCGATCGGGCAGGGCCTCGGCCACCAACGACACGCCCACGGCAAACTGCCCGCCCACTCCTAACCCGGTCAGGAACCGGTAGAGCGTAAAATCCCACACCGAGACCGCGAACGCCGTCAGCCCGGTGAAGACCGAATACGAGAGGATCGTGAAGACCATGGTCCGCGCCCGGCCGATGCGGTCGCCCATGATCCCGAACGCGATTCCCCCCACGGCCCAGCCGATGAGGAGGATCGACGTGGAGTAACCGGCGTAGCGGTCCACGGCCGGGGCGCTGGCCGGCAGTTGCAGAAGCTCGGCGATGGCGGGCTTGCGTTCGGCGTTGAACAACTGCTGGTCCAGGCAGTCGAACAGCCATCCCAGCGTGCAGACCGTCAGGACGAACCAATGATAGCGGTTCAGTTCACGATGCCAGGGCCGTGGTGTCTCGCTCATGGGGGCTCCTTCAAGGCCATTGTCTGCGGGAACAGACTGAGCAAAATGCCAGCCTTCATGAATCCATGACGGCAACGCTCTACTGTGGCTGGTCGTCCCCGGCCTTTCGTCCGTTCCCCAGCGTACTGCCTGGGCGCGGCGTGGGCAACGTGCGGCAGGCGGTTTTCGCGTTTTGGTGACAAATCAGCGTCTGAAGTTGGTATTGGGACAAGAAGTGAGGCCAAGATCCGTGCAAGATCCTGGTGACGAATCGCGTCGCCTGGGAAGTGGTTCGGATTCTCTTGGTCTACCGGTATCGCTGGACAGGTACGGAGACCTTCCATCGGGACGGGAAGCAAGAGTTGGGCATGGGAGATTGTCAGCTGCGCGAGACCTTGCGATCCACCATCGCCTGCGCGATCGACGAAGCGAGGCAAGTAATCATGGCCACGATCCACAAACCGGCGTACACATCGGAGATTCCCGCCGACGCCAAGCTGATGACGAAGGGCGGGAAGACGTTTGCCCAATTCAACCGCGACGGCAAGCGGGTGATTGCGCCGCTCGCCAAGGATGGTACGAAATGTCGCATCGAGTCCAACTTCTGGTTCGTCCGGTACGAGGACCTCGATGGCAAGATCCGGAGCGGGAATAAGCGTCAGGCGGTAGCCCGGTCGTCCTGGGGGACCGGTTCACAGGCCCCGGATGGTGTGGTAGAATTTCCAACCGTACAGAACGGCATATGTCACAAATCTCCCACAGTTGGCAAAACGTCGGAAGTCGGTTAACGTAAGTCATTGCAGCACAAAGACGCCGGAGTGGCGGAATGGCAGACGCGCTGGACTCAAAATCCAGTGATCGCAAGATCATGAGGGTTCAAGTCCCTCCTCCGGTACTTCATTCAGCATAAGGACTTGCGGCGAGTGGCCGTGAGTCCTTTTTCGTCTCCAGAAGCACGCAAGGTAACAAAAAGGTAACGGATGTTGCTTTGGTGTTGCTTCGGTGTTGCCCGATGCAGCCTGCCGGGCTTTTCTGTTGGAGTTGGGGGTAAAATCTGTCGTCGAGGGCCGGGCCGACCGTTTCTTACTTCGCGGCAAACCAGCACTAGGGCGTGACGGACGGCCGTGCCCCTCGGCCTCAACGTGGTAGGCTGACACCCACGTCTTCACCAACAGGACCCCAGCCATGCCGACCCGCACCTCTCGTCGCCCCTCCGACCCGGCCCTCGACGCCAAGGCCCGCCGCTTGTCCGACAACCTCCGCCGCCTCCACCGCCTTGGGCAGCAGGCCAACGCCGACCGGAATGACCTCTCGACCGACGAGTTCGCGGCCGAACACGGGCTGAACGCGAACACCATGCGGAAGGCGCGGGCATATTCACTCGCATCAGACTGGACGGACGGCGGCGATTGGGGCGTTGCCGGGCCGCCGTGGGGGCGGGACCGAACGCCGCGATGTCGTCAGGACAATTCAACCTGTCGGTCGCGATTTGGGCAAGTCATCGCCTGCTCGGCAAGCCTGTGAGACGACAACCCACGCGAGACTGCCACCAAATCATCTCCACGCAGTTGATACATCTCCGGAACCGCCGCGTCGAACAGGTGCCGGGAGTGTGAAGAAGTCGCCCGGATCGCCGGGGCCGCTGGACCGGAAAACATCGACAGGCGGAGGCGGTGAGAGCACTTTGCTGGTGATGGCCGAAATGGTCGATCGTGATTGATGTCGTATCCTGCCGTGCGCCGGGCTTTCCACGGGCCGTCGAGTCACTTACACTGTTGATGTTCTCCGCTTGGTGTCATCCCGCCCCCTACCGACGAGTGCGCTTCCGCGCGAGCCATTGCCATGGATTGCACCAACCTCGACGCCCGCCAGCCCGCCGGGTACCTGGCCCACAGTCGCAACGGCAACGGCTCCGGGGTGCCGGAACTCCTGTGTCACCATCTCCAAGCCGTGTCGACCCGCGCTGGTCGCTTCGCCGCCGCCTTCGGTGCCGAGGAGCAAGTCTTCGCCGCCGGATTGCTCCACGACCTCGGCAAATATGCCGACCAGTTTCAGCGACGCCTCCGCGATCCCCGCGAGCGAGGCCGCGATCACTGGACCACCGGAGCCTTGGCCGCGTTGACGACCGGCCCTTTCGGCCTCCTCGCGGCCCTGGCCATCGCCGGACATCACGCCGGCCTCGAACAGCTCCTTGACGCCAAGACGCTCTGCCGGCGCGTTCTGGAGGACCTCAAAAACCACGCCGACACGTATACCGAGGCGGACGGCGGGCTCCTTCTGCGCCGGTTCACCGCCGACGGATTCCCGTTGCCGAAACTCGACCACGGCCTTTCGCCCCACGGCGAGTCTGCCGCCGACATGCTCGACGTGCGCATGCTCTTCTCCGCCTTGGTCGATGCGGACTTTCTGGAGACCGAAGCCCATTTCAACGGAGATGCCGAGATCGCGCGGCGGCCCCGCATCGATGGTCCGCTGCTGGATTTCGACAAGGCGATTGCCGCCCTCGATGAGCATCTGGAAAGCGTCCGCAATGCATTTCGCGACGCGCCCATGGCCCAAGCACGCGAGGCACTGTACCGAGCCTGCGTCGCAGCCGCCGCTGAGCGCCAAGGTCTGTTCACGCTTTCTGCTCCCACGGGATCGGGCAAGACCCTGGCCATGCTCGCCTTCGCGCTGCATCATGCCAGGTCCCACGGGTTGCGCCGCGTCGTTCTGGTAATGCCGTTCCTCAATATCATCGATCAAACGGCCGCCATCTACCGCAGCCTCTTCAACCCCGACCGCGGCTTCGACCCGAACACCGTGATCGAGCATCACAGTCTCGCGGAACATGCGGACAGGGACGCCGGGGATGACGAAAAAGACGGCGCGTCGAACGCCGCCCGGTTGCTTGCCGAGAACTGGGACGCCCCGATCGTACTGACGACCACCTTGCAACTGTTCGAATCGCTAATGGCCGATCGGCCATCGCGATGCCGCAAACTGCACCGATTAGCCCAGAGTGTCATCCTGTTTGACGAGGTGCAGACGCTGCCGCCGTCGCTTGCCGTTGCCACGCTGAGCAGCCTTTCGCGCCTGGGCGACCCCGCCGGCCCGTACCGTTCCACCGTTCTCTTCGCCACGGCCACGCAACCGGCGTTCGATGCTCTTCACGCCAGGATCCGCGACTTCGCCGCCGGCGGCTGGCAGCCGACCGAAATCGTTGCCGAAGCCGAGTCACTCTACGTCCCTGCGGCCTCCCGCGTGCGGGTCGAGTGGCGTCACGAAGCGACGATTGAACTCGATGCCCTTGCCGACGAATTGCAGCAGCATGATCGCGTCCTTTGCATCGTCAACCTGAAACGCCACGCGTCGCGGTTGGCCTCATCACTTCGGGAACGGGGCGTCGCTGGTGTCTTGCACCTGTCGACCAACATGTGCCCCGCACACCGGACCGAAGTGCTCAAGACCGTCAACTCGCGTCTCCGCCGCGGCAAGTCCGTGCGACTGATTGCCACCCAGTGTGTCGAGGCAGGCGTGGACCTCGACTTTCCGGTGGTGTACCGGGCAATAGCTCCGCTCGAGGCGATCGGCCAGGCCGCCGGACGCTGCAACCGCCACGGGCGCCGCGATCCGGGCCGGGTCATCGTCTTCAAGCCGCATGACGACCGAAAGCCGTACCCGCCCGGGTATGGCGAGGGCGTCGATGCAACCCAGACTTTTCTCGCCTTGCTGAAAACCCAAGGCGATCTCAACGCCACCGAGATTCTCAATAGCCCCCAGAACCTCCGCGCGTATTTCCGCTATTGCTACGGCCTCTCGGGCCGAGCGTCCGGCGAGCTTGACGATGAGCGTCCCTTGCACGAGGCCATCCGGGCAGGCGATTTCAAGGAGGTCGCGCGCCTGTACAAACTGATCAAGCAAGACTCGATCAATGTGCTCGTGCCGTACAACCCCCAGGCCTTCGAGCAGCTTTCGCGTGAGATTCGCGAAACCGATCCGTTAACGCCCGATTTCATCTGCGCCTGGCGACGCCGCGCCACACCCCACGCGGTAAGTCTCTTCCGGCCGCAAAACAATTCGCCGCTAGCGCCGCACTTGGAACCGGTCCAGTTCAGTCGTCGGCATCCGGTCGAATGGTGGCAGGCCGACTGGTTCATCGCGCTTCCGGGAATCGAGTACGACGCACTGCTGGGCGTGGCAGAGAAAACGGAGGACGTTTGGATCGTGTAGAAGAACCCCCGCAATGACTGTGCAAGTCATTGCGGGGCAGCGTCTTGAAGCGTAAGTCGCAAGAATCTACGAAACTGTTTCAATCCACACCATCCACCTGTTCGGTGGACGGTTAAACACCTCGATAATCACCATCTTGGCAGTTGTGTATGGTTCGCGACCCACTAGAATATGAAACGAGTCAGTTTTGTAGATTCTTAAAGCATACCCCACCATGCTGTCTATTCCAACCCGACTCGCCCGCCCGCCACCAATCCCACTCCTTAGTTAGCCGGCGATGCCGCGGCCTGCGCTTGATCCCGCGACTGCGGCCCGTCCTTGTGTGCCGTGTCTTTTCCTCTTATGGTGGCATCGTTCCAAACCCAAGAAGGAACAGCACATGACCATTATACCGAGTCCGCACGTGCTTGAAGTGTGGGGCGATTTCGCCTGTTTCACGCGCCCCGAGATGAAAGTTGAACGGTACTCGTATCCGTGCCCCACGCCCAGTGCGGCGCGCGGGGTGTACGAGGCGATCTATTTCAAACCGCAGTTCTACTGGCAGGTAACACGGATCGAGATGCTCTCCCCTCCGTCCCTCATTGCCCTGCGGCGGAACGAGGTCAAAGACAAGCTCAATCCCAGCGCCGTCCAGAAATGGATGACCGGCAAGGCAACGGCCGAACCGCTCTGGGCCGATGGCGACGCAAGCCTGTTGGGCACCGACGCGAAGGGCCGTACGCAGCGGCAGACCATTGCTCTGCGCCGCCCTCGGTTTCGGCTCTCGGCAGTCGTGGTCCCGCGACCGGGATACGAATCGCAACAGCGGGCCTACGACGAGCAATTCGTACGCCGCGCCTCACAGGGCAAGTGTTTTCAGCAGCCTTACCTGGGGGCCCGCGAATGCGTCGCGTTCTTCCGCTACGTTGAGTCGCCCGGCAATGAACCGGCGCCCTGCGACTTCACGCAAGATTTGGGCCTGATGCTCTACGACGTGTTCGATCTGCGTCGGACGAACGACGCCCACGTCCGGCCGTTCATCAGCCTCTTCCGTGCCCGAGTCGTCAACGGCGTGCTCGACGTGCCGACCTTCGAAAGCGAGGACGTTCTGAAACCCGAGCCGGGAGAAAGGAGGGCCGGTTGATGCTTCACGCCCTTCTGGAATATGCAACGTCCGAGCAGCTCGTGGCCAAACCCGGCTTCAAACCGAAGACCATTCGCTGGTTGGTCCTGTTTTCATCGGACGGCCATTACCTGGGCCTTCAAGATCTCGCCGGCGAAGATCGGCGCAGCAAAGGCCGGGAATTCCGGGCCTGTCCGGATTTGACGCAGCAGGAGATGGTGTCTGCCGGGGCTGGATGTCGTCATTTCCTGGTGGACAGCGTCGACATCGTCACTCTTCTAACCAAGGAAGACTATGTCGACGAGAAGCTCTCGGCCAAGCATGAGTTCTTCGTCAATCTCCTCGTTGAGGCGGCCGCTGCCGTACCGGTTCTGTCGGGCATCGCCGCGGCACTGCTCAGCGACGAAACGCTGCGATCGATTCGCAACGACCTGACCAAACGCAAGGCCAAGCCGACCGACTTGGCGACGCCCGCCGTGGCCGATCCATCCGGCCCGTCGATTCTGGTTGACCGTACCGACTGGCACGATTGGTGGCAGGTCCGTCGCGCCCGTATGGCAGAGGAACGCAAAGCGAAGGCATCGCCCTCGGGTCGAGCAAAGAAGGCCGCCGACGTCGGCCAATCGTCCTTGATGCGTTGTCTGCTCAGCGGTGAG
>CAZFKF010000171.1:0-7967 GCA_964518805.1 uncultured Planctomycetaceae bacterium
GCACCCACGACCAGTCGCGCGACCGTTTCGATCATCGTTTGGTAACATCGAGGCACAGCCTGACGGCCAGCAGGAAGCCCAGCAGTCGTGGTGCGTTCCACTCGTTTCAGGTTGGAACCACCAATACTCGTAACACGGACTCGCGGCCTGGACCACCGAGCGGCGACTTGAATCTTCCCCAGCCCCCCAATCCCTACTCGCTCCCCGCAAAGCTCGACGCTTCGCCGAGTCCTTCGGGGCCCATGCCCAGGTAGCCGCCGTCGACCATCAGCTCGGCGGCGGTGATGAAGCTGGCGTCGTCGCTGAGCAGGAAGGCCACGGGGCCGGCGACCTCCTCAGTATAGCCGAGCCGGCTGAGCATGTGGAACTTGCCCCAGATGGGTCCCCACTTGGCGCGGTCGCCGGAAGCCGCCTTGTCCACTTCGCGGGTCCAGATCCAGCCGGGGCTGACCGTGTTCACGCGGATGTTGAACGCGGCCAGGTCGAGGGCCATGCAGCGTGTGAGCTGGCTGACCGCCCCCTTGGCCGCGTTGTACGTCCACCGGCCAGGCTGGGCGATGTGCGCCGAAATGCTCGAGATGTTGACGATCGCCCCGCCGCCTTGTCGTTTCATGGCCTCGGCGGCGCAGGCGGCCATCGTGGCGTAGCCCACCGGGCCCACGTTCATCATCCGCTGCCACTCCTCGCGCGAGGCGTCGGCCGCCTTGGCGATGAACGAGAAGGCGTTGTTGACGAGGAAGTTGAGCTTACCCCATCGTCCCACGGATTCGTCGACCAGCCGGCGGCAGAACGACTCCTCGGCCAGATCGCCGCGAACGAAGTGCACGGCGTAGCCCTGGGCCGCGCACTCCTGCTGGACCGCAGTGCCTTCGTCACTCATGTCGCCGAAGGTTACCGCGACGCCCTCCTGGCACAATCGCTCCATGATGGCCCGGCCGATACCGTTGGCCCCTCCGGTCACGATGGCTGTCTTGTCTTTCAATCCGCGCATCCCTGATTCCTCCGATGGTCGAATCCGCCTGGATTCCGTGATTCTTGCCCCTGTTCTTACCCTGTGTCAATGCGCCGAGAGCCTTCAGCGGCGACGAGTCCGTCTCCTCGAGAAGGCCGATTGGATAGTCGCCGTTACGCCGTTTGCCACCGGCGGGCACAATCGGTGTGCCGGGGCCGACCGAAATCGGGTCGCAATTGCCGGTCTTCGAGCGAAACCGATCGAATGGCCGGGACTGCGACGGTGCCGTGGATCGCACGGGCCGGTCGCCTCCTTTATACTGGTGAAGGCTTCCGGGGGGCAGGAGAACCACGCCCAATGGAGAGAAATGCCCATGCGTCTGACGATACGACTCTGCCTGGGAATCGTGTTCCTCGTTGCGCCCGGGGTCTTAAGGGGCGGAGAGCCCGCCAAGGCGCGCCCAACACGAGGTTTCTCTATCCGCGGTACGCTTCCCTGGCACAACTTTCTGTCGGGCCCCAGTGCTTGGAATGAAGAAGACTACCGGGCCTACTTGGACGGCCTGGCGGAGCGGAAGCTCAACTTCGTCGGTTTTCACTGTTACACGGGCGGGGCCGAGCGGTACGCCCCTTATGTAGAACCGATCGTCCGCATCGAGTATCGCGACGTGGTGCCCGAGGCGACCTTCGACACCTCGCTCACGGCCCGCTGGGGTTACCGGCCCCTGGCCGTCAGAGATTTCGCGTTTGATACGGCTCGGTTGTTCCATCTGCCCGAAGGGGCCGCGGCCTATGGTGCTCGCTGTGCCCTCACCGCCCGATCCAAGGAAGAGCACTACCGAAATGCCCACGAGTTGATGCGACAGGTCCTGAAGTTGGCCCACGAGCGGGGCATTCGTATGGCGATCGGCTTTGAGTTCGGCATCCATCCGCCGGAATTGGCGTCGATCGTTCCGTCCGGCTCGCGCATTGCCGGCGCAATGCTCCCCGATCCGACCCACCCGGCCAACATCGAGATCCTCCAATCGGCCCTGGGCGACCTGGTGCAAGAATACCCCGGCCTGGATTACGTGTGGCTGTGGCTCCACGAGCACACGATGTTTGTGGGCAAGGCCCAGCTTGCCGGTTCGTTTGGCGAAGTCTACCGCGAGGAGAAGAAGCACTTTGCCGACGCCGGGAACGAGGCGGCCGCGTTCAGCGGCATTTGGGCGCTGGTGCATCTTCGCCAGGCGCATGCGTACCTGGCTCGCCGTGCCCCCAAGGTCCGCCTAATGATCGGGGGCTGGGGCGACGGGCCGCAACTTCCGCCGGTGCTCCGGGGTTTGGACCGGGCCTTGCCCGCCGACGTGATCTTCACCTGCCTGAATCCCGGCATGGGCAGCCAGGCGCACGTTCCCGTGCTGGCCGAGATCGCCAAGCATCGCGAGGTCTGGTCGATTCCATGGCTGGAAGCGGATGGATCGCTTTGGCATCTTCAGCCGCGTGCGGCGCTTCTGATCGAGCAGGTGACGGCCGCGGACCGCGACCGGCTGGCCGGAGTCGTGGGCATCCACTGGCGGACCGAGGAGATCCGGGCCAACCTCGACGCCTTCGCACAGGCCGCGGCCGGCCCTCCCATGCCTTTGGTCGAGGAGTTCTATCGTGAGGAGTGTCTGCGTCAGTATGGGCCGAGTTCCGCGACGGAAATGCCCTCGCTACTGACGCGGATGGACCGGGAGCAATGGCTGGCCGGGTTGGCCTCGCCCGAATTCTCGCCCTATGAGCCCGGCTGGGGCCGCTTGTCGGCGTTGTCGGGCGCTCGACTTCGCGGGGCGGTGGACATCGTCACGCGATCCCAGAATCAGGCGGTGGATCCGAAGCACCGCGCGAATTTGGCGTGGCTTGCTGCCAACTTCCGTTTCGCGCTCCTGTTGGACGAGGTTGGCCGCAAGATCGAGCCGGCCTACCGGCTTCAGGAGCGATGGCTCAAGGGTGAGGTCGACCAGGCGACGCTGGGCAACGCCCTCAAAGCGGCCCGCAAGGAGCTTGCCGCTGCTCCGATGGAAGACCTGTTTCGGACGTTCGCGGGCCGGGTCCGCTCTCCGGGCGAGCTGGGAGAATTGAGTTCCCTCAACCAGAGGGTGTGGCTTCAGTACCGGGAACTGCAGAGATTCCTTGCACGATTCGACCTGCCAAAGTCTCAGCAATAGTCGGTATCGTTCGGTTGCCCGAGCCCCGTGCGCGGCTGGCCGACGACCGGCGATGGTTTAAGGAGCATCACCATGCCTGATCACCACGATCCGTCACGCCGCGGCTTCCTTGCGGCAAGCCTGTCGGGCGCTTCTGCGGGCTTCCTGGCCGGCTGCGTCCCCGCGGCCAGCGCCGCCGAACCGTCGCCGAAGACTCCCGTCGGGGCGAAGGTCCGCTACGACGAACTGTTGCCGCACGAATTCCGCAAGAGAATCGCCGAAAGACCCATTGCTTACCTGCCTTTGGGAACACTGGAGTGGCACGGCGAGCACCTCGCCCTGGGCTCCGACGCGATCCAGGCCGAGGGGCTGATGATCGAGTGCGCGCGGCATTTGGGCGGGATCGTCATGCCGCCGATCCATCTCGGGCCGGATCGAACCAAGCCGGCAAACGACGGAAAGATGCTTGTAGGCATGGATTGCGCCGACACGACCACCCCGCCGCGACAATTGGACGGCAGTTGCTATTGGGTTCCCATGGGGCTCCACCTTCTCATCGTCGATGCGATCCTCGCGCAACTCAAGCGCGCGGGGTTTCGCGCCGTGTTTGCCGACGGCCACGGTCCCTCGCGCTGGTCGTGGGTCGAGAATATTCCGGAGCGAGAAACGCGTTTCGGCCTGAAGCTCTTTGGGGTCACCGGCAACATCAGCCGGCAGTGGAAGAGCCAGATGGATCACGCGGCCCGCAACGAAACCTCGATCATGATGCACCTCAGGCCGAACCTGGTCGACCTCGCACAGTTGTCGCGGGACCGGTCCGTCTGGCCCCAAGGCGTCGGCGGCGAAGACCCCCGAGACGCCTCGGCCGCTTACGGAAAGGAATGCCTCCAGAAGTCGCTGGAACTGGTCCGGCAACTCTTCACCGCAGCGGGATTGCTGTAACGATCGGCGGGCCGAAGCCACGGTTGCGATCGAAGGCGGTCATCGCGCGGAGTATTCCTGCGGCGTCTATTTCATCGCCCGGCCGATGGCGCGGAGCTGGTCGATGAAGGGTTGGGGAATCCGTCCACGCTGCTGGATCGGCACGTCGAAGGTGATGACGCCGCCCTTGGCGGCTAGCTGTTTGGTGCAGTCGATGATCTTGTCGTCGGGCCACTGCGGGCGATCGCCGCCGCACCAGGTCTTTCCCAGGAACGTCAGGATGTGGAACTGCACTCTCGCTCCTTCGCAATCCAGCCAGCGCCCTCGGCAGGCGTCCACGGCGGCGGGCAACTGGTCGAGATTCACCTCGCCGGCCGAGTAGTCATCGTGCTTGGTGTGGGCCGTGACCGGGATGCGCACGCCGGGATTGAAGGCCACGGCCGCCTCGGGATTGCCGGCCTTCATCGCCGCGGCGAAGCTGGCGAAGTTGGGCTCGTCGTCGAAACGATACATCTGGTCGGCGAAGTAGCAGCCGTCGATCCACCAGCCCGACACGTCCTTGCCCCAGCGAAGCGACCAGTCGCGGACGATGGCCCCCCACTTGCGTTGGAACTCGGACAGACGCCCCCCGACCGGCTCGCCCGGCAGTTGCCAGTCGCCCTTGGCGCCCCAGAGCCAGCCGAGCTTCTTGCGGGCCACGTGATCGGCGGCGGGCGCGCCGCTGGGCAGATAGACCATCAGGCGGACGTTCTTGGCCTTGAGGGCCTTGGCCAAGTCGGCCACCAGATCGCGGCGCGAGCACTTGCTCGGGCTGATCCCCACCAGTCTGTCGTACGCCGGATTCGGGGCACAGAAGTGCCCCGAGTTCTGCCCAATCGTAAACAGCAGGTACTTCGCCCCGGTCGAAGCCACCTGGTCGGCCAGGCCCGCCGCGTCGAAGGCGTCGACCTGCTTGTTCCACATCTCGGCCGTCAGTTCGGCGCCGCCTGCGGTACTGGGCGGAGCGCCGAGATAATGGGTCATGACTCCCCAGTCTCCTGGCGCTGGAGCAGCGGCAGTCAAAACGGTTACCAGCCACGGAAGAGCGTACATCGGCGGACCTCCACGAGATTTGGCGAACTATCCACGGACACTGGCTGCTGGGCGACATCGGGGTCGCGGACCGACGCACATCTTCGCTCCCTCGGAGCGCAATGTCTAGGGCCTCGGTGAGTGCCTTTCGCCTTCGGATACGTCAGCAAAAAATCGAAATCGGGGGCTTGACGGATGCAATCAACTGTACTAGAACTATTAGTACAGATCGCGAGGTCGCTATGGAATTCCGGATCGATCCAACCACCCGGGCGCCGATCTACCGGCAACTGACCCATCAAGTCCGCGAGGCCGTGGCCCGGGGCAGACTCGAACCCGAGGAGCGGCTCCCCTCAGTCAGGGAGCTGTCGCGCACCCTGGTGGTCAACCCGAACACGATCGCCAGGGCCTACGCCGAACTCGAACGGGAGGGAATCTTGAACACTCGCCCGGGACTAGGGGTTTTCGTGGCTCGGCCTAAGGCCGAGTTGACCAAACGCGTACGCAAGGAGCGCCTTCAGGCATTGCTCGACCGGTTGCTCACCGAGGCGGTCCACCTGGGTTTTTCGGCGGACGAAGTGAATGAACTGCTCGCCGAACGCATCAAGGAGTTTCAGTGGCAATGACCGACGTGATTGTCACCCGCCAGTTGACCAAGTATTACGACCGCCGGCCCGTGGTCCACGGGCTCGATCTCCGCGTGCCCCAGGGCTCGGTCTACGGGCTGCTGGGGCGCAACGGATCGGGGAAGTCGACGGCCATCAAAATGCTCCTAGGCATGGTCCATCCCGACTTCGGCTCGGCAGAGTTGTTCGGCGAGGACGTGTCGCGCCTTCGGCCCGACACGCGTGCCCGGATCGCCTACCTGGCCGAGGGGCATCCGCTCTACCGCTGGATGACGGTGGGCGAGGCAGTACGGTTCGCCCGCCGCTTTCACCCGACCTGGAACGACGCGCTGATCGAACAGATCCTCGACCATTTCGGCCTTGCGCGGCGGGCGAAGATTCGCCGGCTCTCCAACGGGCAGCGGGCTCAGGTGTCGCTGGCCATTGCGGTGGCCCCCGACCCGGAACTCCTGATCCTCGACGATCCGACGCTGGGGCTCGATACGGTGGTGCGCCGCGACTTTCTCGAATCGCTGATCCAGATCATCCAGCGCCGCGGACGAACGATCCTCTTCAGCTCGCACATCCTGGGCGACGTAGAGCGGGTGGCGGACCGCATCGGGATCCTGGTCGACGGCGTAATGCGGGTCGACTGCCCGACCGATGACTTCAAGGACTCGATCCGCAAGCTGGTCCTCGAATTCGCCGCGGCTCCGCCCGAGTTCCCGGCCTGCAAGGGCCTGGTGAGCAGTTACCAGGCGGGGCGGAAGCTGGAAGTGGTGCTGGTCGGCTACAGCGACGAGCACCGCCAACTGGCCGAATCGCTCCAGCCCCGCTCGCTGGAAGTGATCGAACTGAACCTGGAAGACGCCTTCATCGAATACACCCGCGGCCCGCGCCGCGCCCTGCCTATTCTGGCTGGAGAGACCTCCGATGCTCAAAGCGATGCTATACAAGGAGCTGCGTGAGACGGCCTGGATCGCCCTGTTGAGCCTCCTGGTCCACGCCTATTTCGTGCTCGCGTTGATGAACATCGTCCGCTACGTGGGGAGCAACAGGGTTCCTTTCGCCACCGACGATTTCCTGGGCTCATTCTCGGTGGTCGCCGCGGCCCTGGCCGCGGTGCTGGGCTTTCGCCAGACGCTTACCGAGTCGGTGCGGGGCACGTGGTTCTTCCTCCTCCACCGGCCCACGGCGCGGTGGAAGCTGTTGGCCGTGAAGCTTCTGACCGGCGCGGGCCTCTATCTGGCGGCCTCAGCGGTTCCGGTGCTCGCGTACGCAGGGTGGGCGGCCACGCCCGGCAAGCATGCCAGCCCGTTCGACTGGTCGATGACGCTGGCGTGCTGGCAGGCATGGTTCGCCATGGCTACGGTCTACCTGGCGGCGTTTCTTTCGGGGCTCCGGCCGGGCCGCTGGTTTGGGACCCGGCTTGCGCCGTTGGCCGGGGTGGGGCTTCTCGTGGGATTGCTCGTCGTGCTCGTGCAAATGGCCCCGGGGTGGTGGCCCTTCGCCACGGTCGTGATCCTGTTGATCGACGCCTGGCTCGTGGGCACGATCCTGTTCGTGGCCCGCACGCGGGACTATTCGTGAGGGAATCATCATGTCGAAGCGAGCGCCGCTGGCAGCGTGGCTGGGACTGGCCGTCTTGGTTGCCCTGGGACTGGGCGTGGTGTGGGTCGCCGTCGTGGCCTGGTGCGAAAGCCTGATCGATGATAGCCTTCGGCCGGACCACGAGTACCGCTACGTGCAGGTACTGGCCGACGGGACACCGATCGTCATATCGCGGCCGCAGCATGACTACAGTGCCCAGGTTTGGACGACGCTGGATGGCAAGAAGCTTTCGGCCGAAGACCGCGGCCGCGTCGGCTTTCTTACGGCCGACTATCTGCCTGGGCTGGGGTCGTACTACGCCGCGCCCCGAACGCTTCCCTGGTCCCGACGCTTTGCCATGTTCTCTGATCGGAACGAGCCGCCGACCTATTGGTTCTTCATCAACAGTGGCGAGCGCGAAGGCAGCGGCTATTTCGAGGGGTTTGACAGCAAGTCGAAGCTCCGCGTGGGCTACCTGGGCACGGCCGGATTCCGCAACGACCTCCCACCGCCTGACGAACGCTTTGAAATGGACGGCCGGGCCTTTGCCTGCCGTGCCGCGGTGAGCGGGGCGTACCAGAGCTTTGGCGACGCCGATTTTACGTACGTCTTCCGCGATCATCCCGGGGCGAAGTTCCCGCCATGGGCCGGCTTCATGATC
>CAZFKF010000172.1:0-7942 GCA_964518805.1 uncultured Planctomycetaceae bacterium
CAAAAACGGCAACCATTACTTGCGGCTGGAAGCTAGTCCTTTCACCCGCCCAGGCCAGGACTTTTTCCCGGCCGTGGATGCGGGCCAGTTGCGCCTGCACTTGCGGGCGCGCAGCGGAACGCGCATCGAGGAAACTGTCAAACTGACCGCTGAGATTGAGGCCGCGATTCGCAACGAGATTCCGCCGGGCGAAATCGCAGGCGTGCTCAACAACATCGGGATTCCTTCCGGGGGCATTCCACTGACGTACATCGACAACGGCCTGATCGGCACCGGCGACGCCGACATCCTGGTGTCCTTGCGGCCCGGACACCGGCCCACCGACGAGTACGTGCGGCGCTTGCGTCTGCGGCTGAACCGCGAATTTCCGGGCGTCATGTTCTATTTCCTGCCCGCCGACATCGTGAGCCAGACCATCAACTTCGGTCTGCCCGCCCCGTTCGACATCCAGATCATGGGGCGCGATCAGCAGCGTAACCGCGAGGTCGCCGCGCGATTGGCGGACAAGCTTCGCCGAGTTCCCGGCGTCGTGGACGTGCGGGTGCAGCAGCCTGCGGACTTGCCGCGGCTGCACTTCGCCGTGGACCGGACAAAAGCCTCGGAACTGGGCCTGACGGAGCAGAACGTGGCCACGTCGATGCTCCTGGGCCTGAGCGGCAGCAGCCAGGTCCAACCCATGTATTGGCTCGATCCGCGCAGGGGCATTCAGTATCTCGTGAACGTTCGTGTGCCCGAGCACGCGATGGACTCGTTGGCTGCCCTCCAAGCGATTCCGACGGAAGCCAGCCAGCCTGGAGAAGGCGATGCGCAACTGCTGGACAACCTGGCCACCCTCCAGCGCACGAGCATCCCGCCGGTCGTCAACCACTACAACATCATGCCGGTCATTGACGTATTGGCCGGAGTCAGCGGCCGTGATCTTGGGGGCGCACTGCGCGACATCCGGCCGCTGATTGCGGAAGCGGAAAAGGAACTGCCTCGCGGCAGCTTCATTTCGCTACGCGGTCAGGCGGAAACGATGAATTCGAGTTTTGTCGGCCTCGGCATCGGCCTGGCGATGGCCGTGGCACTGGTCTATCTCCTGTTGGTCGTGAATTTCCAGAGTTGGCTTGACCCGTTTATCATCATCATGGCGCTGCCCGGCGCGATAGCCGGGGTCGCGTGGGGCCTTTATCTCACCTTCACCACGCTGAACGTGCCCGCGTTAATCGGCGCGATTATGAGCCTCGGTGTCGCCACGGCCAACTCCGTTCTCGTCGTGACTTTCGCCCGCAACAATCTGCGCCAGGGGATGGACCCGCTCATCGCTGTCTGGGAGGCCGGAACGAGCCGGCTGCGTCCGGTGCTGATGACGGCACTGGCCATGATTATCGGAATGCTGCCGATGGCCATCGGCTTGGGCGAAGGCAGCGAGCAGAATGCACCGCTGGGCCGCGCTGTGATCGGCGGCTTACTCGTCGCGACCTTCGCCACCTTGTTCTTCGTACCCGTGGTATTTCGCCTGCTACACCGCCGAAGCCTCGTAACCGATCCTGAGAGTTTCGACGCTGCTGTTTCCGCAGCGGCGACGCACCAAGAGTAGTCCATGACGCAGCCAGTAGAATCCGATCAAACGATTTCGCCCGCCAGTGAGCCTGCCGCTCTGCCGCTGCGTGGCAAGCTCTGGTTTCTTCTCGCCGTGGGGGCAGTAGCGGCAGCGGTCCTCATCGGGGCCTTCCTTGCGGGCCGGTTGCCCCGCTTACGGCAGCGGGAGGTGACGACCCGTGAATCCAGCGAACTGGCCATTCCCGTTGTCACGGTGGTATCGCCCACGCCCGGTCGAGCGGCAAGCGAGCTGTTGCTGCCAGCGGAGGTCAAGCCGTGGATCGAAACCCCAATTCACGCCCGCGCCAGCGGCTACCTGAAACGCTGGTTGGTGGACCTGGGGGATCGCGTGGAAACGGGCCAGTTGCTCTGCGAGATCGAAACGCCCGAACTTGACCAAGAACTGGAACGGGCTCGGCACGAACTTGCGCAGGCCGAAGCCGCCCTTGCCCTGGCAAACACAAAGGCCGACCGTTCGGTCAATCTGGTCGAGAAGGGCGGCGTCAGCAAAGAGGAATACGACCAGGACCAGGCCGAAGTCAAGGTGAAGACGGCAACGGTCAATGCCGACCGCGCGAACGTTCGTCGCTTGGAGGAACTGCACTCGTTTGCGAAGGTCGCCGCACCATTCTCCGGCATTATTACGGCGCGCAAGACCGACGTGGGTGACCTGATCGCTGCGGGCAGCGCCAAAGAACTCTTCCGGTTGGCTCAGGTCAATCGCCTCCGCGTGCGTGTTCGCGTTCCCCAATCGCGTTCGCTGGCCATCACGGCTGACCAGACGGCCGAGTTGCTGGTGCCCGAATTGCCGGGGAAGGTCTTCACCGCCAAAGTGGCCCGTACCGCGGGCTCGTTTTCCCCGGATTCACGCACGCTGCTGACGGAACTTGAAGTGGACAATACACGCGGCGAACTGCTGGCGGGCGGCTTTGCCCAAGTGCGATTCGCCGAAACGAAGGGCGACGGAGCATTGACGCTGCCGAGCAACACCTTGCTGTTCCGCGCCGAAGGCCCGCAGGTGGGCGTGGTGCAAGCGGACGGCACCGTCCAGTTGCGATCGGTGAAGTTGGGACGTGATTTCGGACGCATTGTGGAGATTCTCGGCGGGGTCGATCCGACCGACCGTGTAATCCTTAATCCATCCGACTCGCTGGTCGCCGGCACCTCGGTCCGCCCGGAAATGGCACGATGAAGCGTTTCCAAATCGAGACGCTGCGGACGCGGACTCGAACAGACAACCAATCTCTTCACAATCCGAAAAGGGAGAAAGCGATGATCGACCCGAACGAGTACTTCGAACACGGCCTTAGCTTGCATGGCCACAAGTGTCCCGCAATGCCGATGGGGTTGCGGGGGGAACGGCAGCGATGAACGCGCTGGGCGTCGAACGGGCCAAGGATGGCCAACTCCTCGCTCTCGTCGAACTGGGAGATGACCACTGCGCCACGTGCTTTGCTGATGGGGTACAGATAATCACCGGTTGCACATTTGGCAAGGGCAACATCAAGTGACTCCTTTATCCATCAATCCAAGACTGACAGAGCACGAGCCATCCATCTGGGAGGAGACAGGGCAGCCAGCAGTCGTCATGCGAACCCCCCCGGCAGGATTGGGTTCACTGTCACAACCCATTTTGCCGACAGAATGGATAACACCGGACTTTCGACGCAGATTCCCAAGCGGCGCGAAATCCGGCGGCCCCCCCCGGCGGACTCGCCCTTCCCAGAACAAGGAGGTTCTTGGAGTGAGACTTGGAGGCATCCTCGTGCTGGCCCTGGTCGCCCTGGGGCCAAGCGCCAGCACAGCCCAGCAGGGCAGTCCGGCGGAGACGGTTCGACCGACGAGGGACAGCGGGGCGATACGATCCGATGCCGCGAGTGCACCACTCCCGGCTGGCGAAGCGATCGCGACGAGCGAACCGTCCGTCAATTCTCCGCCTGGCGGGGATTTGACCTTGGCCGATGTCGAGCAGATGGCCTTGGCATCCAACCCCAGCCTGGCGCAAGCCGCGGCCCGGGTCGAAGCGGCTCGCAGCCGATACGTCCAGGTGGGGCTCTATCCCAATCCCGTGGCCGGCTACATCGGAAGCGAGATCGGCAACGAGGGGCGGGCGGGGCAGCAAGGGGGCTTCTTCAGCCAGGAAATCGTCACCGCCAACAAGCTTCGCTTGAACCGCAACGTCGCGTCTCAAGAAATCCAGCAAGCCGAGTACGCTTTGGAGATGCAACGCCAGCGGGTTTTGACCGACGTGCGCCGCAGTTTCTACGAAATTCTGGTCGCCCAGCGCACCCTGGAACTTACCGAGCAGTTGGCGCGGATCGGTGACGAAGGCGTCAAATCGGTCGAAGCCTTGATGAAGGCCAAGGAAGTGGGTCGCGTCGATCTCTTGCAGGCGAAGATCGAAGCCGACGCGGCCAAAGTCCTTTTCGAGCGGGCACGCAACCGACACACGGCCGCTTGGCGCAACCTGGCTGCTGTATCAGGTGTGGAGGTGAATCCTAGCCGGCTGGCGGGAGATGCAAGCGACGGCCTCGCCCCGCTGACCTGGGACGAGACGTTCAATCGCTTGCTGGCCGAAAGCCCCCAATTGGCCAATGCCCAGATCGGTGTTGCCCGCGCCCAGGCTGCCTTGAACCGCGAGTGCGCCGGACGCGTGCCCAACGTCGACCTGCAAGGGGCCGTGCAATACGACAATGCGACTGGGGATACGTTCGCTACCGTCCAAGTCGGAATTCCCGTCCCGGTCTTCAACCGCAACCAAGGTAACATTTGCAGGGCGCAGGCGGAGTTGTTGGCGGCCCAACGCGAAGTCGAGAGGGTGCAATTGGCGTTGCGCCAGCGACTGGCGGCCGCCTTCGAGCAATACAGCAACGCCCGCTTCCAGGTGGAGAAATACCAGCGCGACATCCTGCCGAACGCGCAGGAGTCACTCAAGCTCACCCATTCGGCCTATCGGCAGGGCGAGTTCAGTTACCTTTCGCTACTGACGGCGCAGCGCACGTTCTTCCGAACGAACATCGCCTACCTGGACGCCCTCCGAGAACTCCGGGCAACGGCAACCATGATCGAGGGAAATCTGCTTAGCGATAGTCTCCAAGCCGGCGAATCGTCGGACCGCGACGTTTCGCTGAGCGCGGGCAGCAGCGATTCAGAGGCGTTTCTTGAGAGTATGCCGGAACTGCGATAGTCTCCGGCGAACTACGGCGGTCGTCGCTCCGCTCCGTCCGCCCTACGAATCTGCCGGTCGCTTACCGAGGCCGAGTCTGATATGATAGAACGCGTTGCGCGACCGGTTTGGGACCGGGTTCGCCAGAACGGGTCACGATGATGGATAAGGAGTTGCCGATGAATCCAAACGCGAAGCGAAGCGCGTCGCGTCGTGAGTTTCTGAAAAACACGGGCCGGGTCGCGGGCGCGGCCATGGTCGCGGCGGGGACCGTGCCTCGCGTCCACGCTGCCGAGAGCAACACGATTCAGATCGCGCTGGTCGGATGCGGCGGGCGCGGGACTGGGGCGGCGGCCGACGCCCTGTCGACCCAGAGCGGGCCGATCAAGCTCGTGGCCATGGCCGACGTCTTCCCCCAGCGGCTTGCCGCCAGCCACACCAACATCGAGAAGCTCTTCCCCAAGCAGGTCGACGTGCCCCAGGACCGCCGCTTCATCGGCTTCGACGCCTACAAGAAGGCCATCGACTGCCTGCGCCCGGGCGACGTCGTGCTGCTCACCACGCCCTGCGCCTTCCGCGGTGTGCACTTCGGTTACGCGATCGAGAAGGGCGTCAACGTCTTCATGGAGAAGCCGACCACGGTGGACGGGCCGAGCACGCGCCGAATGCTGGAACTGGCCGCGGCCTCGGAGAAGAAGAACCTCAAGGTGGGCGTGGGCCTGATGTGCCGCCACTGCAAGGCCCGCTGGGAACTGCTCGACCGCATCCGCGGCGGCCAGATCGGCGAGATCGTCGCGATGCAGACCTACCGCCTCGTCGGGCCGGCGGGCATCACCGGACCCAAGCCGCCCGATATGAGCGAATTGCTCTATCAGGTGCAGCGGTACCTGAGCTTCATGTGGGCCAGCGGCGGCCTGGTGCACGATTTCACCAGCCACAACATCGACGAATGCTGCTGGATGAAAGGCGCGTGGCCGGTGCGGGCGAAGGGGTCGGGCGGCCGCTGCTTCCGCGGCGACCTGGTCGACCAGAACTTCGACCACTACTCCGTGGAATACGCCTTCGCCGATGGCACGCAACTATCGATGAACGCCCGCAACATCGCCGGCTGCCACGGCGAATTCGCCAGCTACGCCCACGGCAGCAAGGGCTCGGCCGTGATCTCGACGTGGATGCACACGCCGGCCAAGTGCCGTATCTACAAGGGGCACAACTTCGTCAAAGACGACCTGGTCTGGGCCTTCCCCCAGCCGGAGCCCAACCCCTACCAGCTCGAATGGGACCACTTGATCGAGGCCATCCGCCAAGACAAGCCGCACAACGAGGCAAAGCGGGGCGCCGAGGCGAGCCTGGTTCAGATCATGGGCCGGATGGCCTGCCACACCGGCCGGGTCATCACCTGGGATGAGGCGCTGCACCACGACCACGAGTTCGCCCCGGGCCTGGACAAGCTGACGATGGATTCGCCCGCACCGCTGCGCGCGGGACCCGACGGCAAGTACCCCATGCCGGAGCCCGGCGTCCATCCGCAGCGCGAGTTCTAAGCGGCCGTCGGGGAGTCCATCCGGGGTCGAGTTGGCAGATTCCCTCACCCCCGGCCCCTCTCCCGTCGAACGGGAGAGGGGTGTAAGTGCCCGGCGCCTGCCGAAGCGCTGTATGCCCCAGCGGGGCGTCGCCCCGCTAATCTGAATCCTGCGCCAGGATCACGTTGCGGGCCGGGGTGGCCAACTGGCGCAGGTAGTGATATACCTTGACCGTCTGCTTGGCGTCGTCGCCCACGGGCGTGGGTTCTTCGATGACGAATTCGGCCCAGTCGGCGGCGTTGAAGGCCACGTAGGCCAGGCGGAGTCTGGCCGACCACTGGTCGGGCGGGGCGGTCAGGTCGGGCAAGAGCACCGGGCCCGTGTCCACCTGCCAATCGCCCGTGTCACGCTGCCAGTTGATCGTCTTGACCGGGCATTCGATCACCGCCACGCGGCCCGACTTGGCGTCGCGCAGCTCGGTCTGGCTCACGAGCGGCTTGCCCGCGGCCATGGCCTTGGAAATTTCGTCGACATTGCGCAGCACCCGGCCGCGGAAATGACGCACCGCCGGGATCGTGCCCTCCCAGGCCTGGGCGATGGGCTTGATCTCGATATACTTGCCCCGCTCGGTGAGATTGCGGCGGAAGACCACGCAATCGACCTGGCTGAAGACGGGAAGGAAGTCGTAGTTGTCGGGATGGAACAGGCCCCGCGGGGGAAACGTGTATTCGCTCTTGCAGGAGCCGCACTGGAGGTACTCGCGCGTGGTCTTGGCCGCCGAATCGGTGATCTGCAGGCGCGATTCGACCCAGAATCGCGGCGAATTCCACTTGGCCTTCGTGTTGACGTACGAGCGTCCGTAATCGACTGCGTCGGCAAGGAGCGGTTGCTTGGGCGGCTCGGTCCGCTTCGGCCTTCCGGCCTGGGCAGCGTCCAATTGGGCGGTGAGCCAATCCTTGGTCATGGCCACCACCTTCCACTCGTTGAACGAACCGTAGGTCAGATAGAGCCGGTCCCTGCCCCAGGTCATCGACGTGTAGCAGAACGACCCCTTGGGATCGCTCTCCAGGGCCACCGATTTTCCCCACGTGCGGCCTTCGTCGC
Source organism: uncultured Planctomycetaceae bacterium (assembly GCA_964518805.1). GTDB lineage: Bacteria > Planctomycetota > Planctomycetia > Pirellulales > Thermoguttaceae > CALFBP01. The sequence continues at coordinate 7,378 of CAZFKF010000172.1, forward strand.
TGCTGGTGGCCAGGCACAACGGGGTGCGGTGGGGCGGCGTGAAGGAATGGTCGCCGCGGTAGTCGTTCCACACGCACGCCAACCGGCCCGACCAAGGACAACGCCCGACCGTCGCCGGGCTGCACGGCGAGGCCAGCGGCGTCGGTTGCGGCTCGGACCAGTGCAGCCCGCGGTCCGTGGACCAGCAGCCGTACTGGCTGCCGTGGGCCGTGCGCATGTACATCCAGAGCCGGCCGTCGGTCAGTTCCACCACGCCGTTTTCCTGGAGCGTCAGCTTCCGCTTGGTGGTGGGCGTGATGGGCGTCTCGTCCCGCTTCCAGGTCCGGCCTTCGTCATCGGAGAAATACACCAGCGGCACGCCCTGCCCCACGAAAGGCGTCACCTTTTTGCCCGAGGCGTCGAAGCCCGTATGCAACACCGCCGGGACGATCAGCCTGCCGCCGGCGAGCTGCACGACGCGGCCGTTGTTCACGACGTGGTAGCCTTCCAGCAGGGTGACGCGCGTCGGCTCGCCGAGCGTGGCCAACTGGTCGCGGGATCGCCGCACGTAGAGGTTGCAGGAAGT
>CAZFKF010000173.1:0-7936 GCA_964518805.1 uncultured Planctomycetaceae bacterium
ATTTTGCAGGCTGACGAGGATGCGGCTCTGGGCGTCGACCGCCATGCCCCAGCGCACCGGTTCGGCTGCCAGGCGTTGGCTCCAGAGTTCTTGCTTGGCCTGGGGCTTGAGGGCGAAGATCAGCCATTGCGTCGGGGGCGTCTTCTGGCCAGGTTGTGCCAGCGGGCGGAACATGAGCCTGGCATTCTTGGCGTGGATCACGGGTTCAATCCACCGGACCGAAGGGTCGTAGACGGGCATGCTGGCGGGCGAGTAGAGCGGCTGGCCGGTCGTGCGCACCTGGTTGCCGGCGAGCACCAGTTCGCGTCCGCGCGGGGCGTGCGAGCCCATGCCCGTGGGCGGCGGGTTGAGGCAGCGGCCCGTGGCCGCGTCGAAGACCGCCGGCGACACGGTGTTGCCCCCCGCCAAGTAGAGCTTCCCTTGGTACAGGAGCATTTCGCCTTGGCAAGTCACGCCGCGGCGGCTCTGGGGGTCGAGGTGGCCCGAGGTGTTGTTCTGCCAACGGATCTGGCCGGTGGTCGCATCGAGGGCGTAGACGTGGGTCCCATCGAAATCATTCAGGCCCGCGGCGAGGTACGCCACGCCGTCGTGCACGAGCACGCCGCTGGCCACGGGCCACGTGGAGACGATGCTTCCGTAGAGCGGGATGCGACGCTCGATCGGCGCTGCGCGGAACCGCCAGAGGAGCTTGCCCGTGGCGGCCTCGAAGGCATAGGCCCAGCCGTCGCTGGAGCCGACCCAGGCCCGGCCGTCGTCGATGGTGGGAGGATAATGAACCGCGCCGCCGGTGTAGGCGGTCCATCGCACATCGCCGGTGGCCACGTCTCGAGCCTGGACAACGCCGTCAGAGCCGGCCGTAAACACCATCCCGCCGACGGCCACCGGCGCGCTCGGTGCCACGCCCTCCCGGGCAGGAGTCTGCCAAAGCAGTTGCACTTGCGCGGGGATTGCAGCGTTGGTATGAGCGCTTCGGGCCGCATCGGCCCGGAAAGTGGGCCAGTCGGCGGGGTTCGTGGCAAGAGGGCCGGCCGGCCTCTGCCCCATGGGGGTTCCGCTGGCGACTTCCAGCCGCTCGCCTTCGGTGGCTCGCTGGTCGAACGTGAATTCGCCGGCCGGCCCCACGGCCATGGCCCCGAACATCTGCAGGTTGCAGTCGCAGGTCCAAGGAATCCAGTACAGGTGGCCGTTAGCCACGAGGATTCCGGTGTGACACGACGGCCGCATCGACGAAATCCACTGCGTCTGTCCGGTAGCCAGATCGAGCCGACCCGTGCCTTCGTGGCCGCGGAAGAAGACGGCGTCGCAACTGCCGGTCGAACGGGTGCACGCCCTCCGCTGGGTTGCGACGAACGTGTACTCTGCACGTCCCGTTTCGGGATCGAGCCGCTTGGTCTGATCGGTCGGCGACTGCTGCGGGGAGGTGACGACGAGCCCCTCCTCGCGAATCACCAGGTGCAGATCTTTGACCGGATGACGCCACAACACGCTCCCGTCGGCGGCCGATAAGGCCGTCAGCCACTGCACCTGCGGGCCTAAGAAATAGAGATTCTTGTCGGTGCACTTCAAGTACACCGTGCTCTTCCATCCGCCGACGTATCCGTGCTCGGGCCGGTAGGGACCGATGGCCTGGAATACGTCCGAGTCCTTTTCGGCCGTGCGTCGCCAGAGGGGCTGCCCGCTCTTGACGTCGAGGCACGTCAGGTAGCGTCCGAAGTGGGCCAGGTAGATCCGTCCCCCGGTCAGACACAGCGAGCGACTGTCGATTGCCGGATCTTCGGTGTGCGTCCAGAGGATCTTCTTCGTCTTGGGATCGATGGCCAAGAGCGTCTTGGCAAAGCCCCAGCGGTACTCTCCTTCGTTGTACTTCTGGGAAATGCGGTCCCAGGGCCAGCCGTGACTGGTGAATCGCCAGCGGGCGTCCGGGTCCGGGGTCTCCGCCTCGCCGACCAGGGCGAACAGGGTACCGGAGTCGAGGGCCATCCATTTCCAGAATGTGCCCCCGGTGACATCGACGGGCGGCACGATCTCGTCGCGGATCTCGCCTGTGGCCGCGTTCAAGAGCTTGCAGGACTTGTCGTCGGCCAAATAGAGCGTCTCGGGCGTGGCCACCATGGTGCTGCGGTCGACCATCACGCCGGGCGTCAGCGGCCGTTTCCAGAGCAACGTGCCGTTGAAGGCATTCAGGGCCACGAGCGTGTTCATCATCGGTTCTTCGCGCTCGTGCCAGGCCACGTGCCCGAAGGCCATGAACAGCCGTCCGGCCGAGGAGACCGCCGCCTGAGGAGCCGGGGCGTATCGCGGCTCGGCGATGAATTGCGTGAGATACGGCGCCCGGGCCACGCGATCGTTGGACTGCGGATTGTTGTCCGGCCCGTGATAGTGGTGCGACCAGTCGTCGACCCCTTCGGGCCACGGTTTGACCCACGTCTCTTGACCCACGACCGCCTTGCCCTGAGGGCGGAGAACGCGGAGGACCTCTCGTTTGGTGAGAGTCGCCGGCTGCCCCAGCACCACGGCGGCGTCGGCCACGTTGTCCGCCAAGCCGATCCGTAGGGGCAACGACTGGGCCACGAAGATTCGTCGGCCCAGAAGGCCCGCCGCCTCAGCAGCCTTGCACGCGGCCGCGTACTGCTCGGGCGACGAGACCTGAACGAAAAGCGTCAACTCGGTACGGCGGGCGAGTTCGATCACCGATGGATCGTGGTTGACGACCACGCATATCCCGCGGGAAACACCAAGGCGATCGCGCGGGATGCCTGCCCCTGCTTGTTCGGCCCGCGCCCCGGCACACCATCCCAGGGCCCCCCAACCGACGATCGCCGAAACCAACCAGCATCTTGTCCGTACCATGGTTTCATCCCCCTATTCTTGGCAAGGGCCGAGGCAACGGGCTCACTTTACCGCGCCGTGGAGGCCGTGAGAACAAGGGGGACCTGTTACATTTTAGCGGGGAATGATGCTCGCCGCGGTCTGCGCGGTCGCCGGCGGGGTGGAGTTGGGAAACGACCGGAGGTCGGCAAGATGCTGAAGCAGAATGCGCCGGACTTCGAGCACGGCCAACGGATGGGCATGGATCGTCGTGTGATCGGACGGAACGATCAACTCGCTGGCCACGTCGTCCATGTGCGCGCTGTCGTAGCTGACCACGCCGTCGCCGGTGGCTAGTTTCCCCAGAAGCCCCTGGCGAGGCATCATGCCGATGATGTTGTGATACGTCACCCACGGGGGGCGCGGGCTGGACGCGAGCACCGGGAAGATGGGTGATTTCGGCGAAAGGGAGTCGACGCTGTTGGTGATCCGCAGCAGCGACGTGTCGGAAAACAGGCCCTTGTTCTCGCGGAAGAGCGTCTCTTGCCCTTGGATCAACGCGCCCGGAAGGTTGATCAACTTGGCGGCCAGCCACTGCGTGGTCTGATTGGAGAAACTGCTCCCGTGCAGCGGCGTGCCGATGGTCACCACGCGGCGAACCGACGGGTTGGGCTCGAAGAAGAAACATGCCTGGAGGCGTTCGAGAATCTCGGGCGCGGCCCGCACCGCGTCGAAAGGCTGGGGGCTTACCGTGCTCCAGACGTTGTTCCCGCTGGGAATGGTTTGCATGCGCGACAGAAGTCCGCCCATGCTGTGCCCGATCAACACCATTTGATCCAGTGCCGGTTCGCGGCGCTCGGGATCGAGGACCTCGCGCACCTCCGCCATATCGTGCCGCAAGAGGGCCGCGCTGATCCAAAACGGCTGGGCCGTGGGATAAAGATAGAACCAGAACTGGTAGCGGTCGCGGATCTCCGGAATGCTCCGCAGGTCGTTGAACATGGCCATCCACGTCATCGGACTCGACCATAGCCCATGGACCATCAGCACCGGGATCTTTCCCGGCTCGTAGGGCTGCACCATGTAGAGGCCCATGAGCGGCCGGGTGCCCTTGGCAGCGGCGATGAGTCTTTCGGGCCGAAACAGCCCCTCGGTGGGAACGTCGAAGGCCGGGTTCTGGAGAAAATAGGCCAGCGGCGTCGTGAAGTCGCTTTCCAACGGAATGGTCACTCCACCGGCGACAATATCGCTTACGGCAAGCGGATCGTACAGTTCCAGGACCCCTTCGTGGCGCGAAGAGCCCGTGTTCTGGAAGTGCGACCCGTCGGCGTCCAGCGTCGGACGGAGGAAGGCGGTCACCGGAAAGCTCAGATCCTCGGGATAATACCTCGCGGCCGGCGGCTCGGCGGAATTCACTCGACGCTCGGGCGGAGGACGCACGGCAATCAAAGGTACACCAAGACCGTAGGTGTGGTACTGGTTCTTCAGGCCGTGGATCTCGTAGTCGGATACGAACTCGAAATGATCGAAATCCTCGCGCCGCCAGCTTCCGGTCTTCAGCCGACATTGAACGTCCCAACTTCCGGCTGCCGTGCGGATGGTCAACGTGCTATTAGGAAGCAGTCTCTGCTCCTTGCGCACCAGACGCAGGGCGGCCTCCAGTCCGGCATTGTAGAGATCGCACGCGGCGCGGAAGTGTGGATCGTAGGGGTTGCGCGTCGCGCGAAACCGTTCGTCAAACAGGTACTGGTACGCGTTGAGGACCGTGGCCCCGTAGAAGTTCATGGCCAACTGCGGCTGGTTTGCCTCGATCCTCTTGGCCTGGAGAAAGCTCACCTCGGCCATGCAGTAGAGTTTGTCGGCCGAGGGCTCACGCTCAATGACGGCCTGGATCTTCTGCAGCAAGGTCTGCGGGTCGTCCTTAAGGTCGTCCACCAGATCGTACACGCGGAGGAACTGGAGCGTCCGATCGCTTGGCGTGGGACCGCCCCACGCGGTCAAGCCGAGTTGGTCGACCAGGGGGCCGGGGGGAGTACGCCGCAGCGAGACCATCTTGCTCGACGCGCACCCGCCCGCCGTTACCAGCGCAGCAATCGCCACCACCGCGACCCAAAGGGCCGAGGGCGAGAACAGCCAAGGTCGCCGGCAACTGCCTTGATGCCCCAACATGCGATCGCCTTCGGGGCGGAAGTTAAAACGCACAATTTCCACAGAATGGGCATTCGTGCGCAGACTTCGCGCACTAACCCAAGTATTGGGGGTGCGAAGATAGAAGAAGTCGGCGGGCGGGTCAACGCCACTTCTATCGGGTCATCGACCGCTCTTCGTCCATAAGACGAAGCTGGTCCTCGATCCAGTGCGTGACTCCGCGGGGCGAGGGCATGTGCAAGGCAATTGCCAGAATCAAGGCAACCGCCAACCCCAGGGCCACGCTGTGGCCCTCGATCAAGTAGACGATCAAGAGGAAGAAGGTCACGCCTTCGACGATTGCCGCGCCGATGATGGTCTTGATCTGAAAGAGGACGAGCAGCATGCCCGGTTCGCCCATCTGGGTCAACGTCTCGAGCGACGGCTGTTGCGAGGCTTGCCGGGCCTGGGGTAACTGGAATATTCCCTGCGCGATCTTCCTCCTCCCCTGGCGCACGATGGCTCCCGGCACTACGGAGCGAACCACGACCATCACACCGAGGAAGGCGAGCGCGATCCAAGTCATGGTCCAACTGTCGGCATTGCCGACCCCCGGGCGCCGCGCGGCCGTGATGACGAGGACCACGGTCAGAAAGACCACGCTGCCAACAACCAGAGACGCGACAATGACCTGCAGGGGCCGCACGAACTTCCCGACCCGCTCCCGCCAGCCAGCCTCGTCCGGTTTCATGGCTTAGTTTCCCGCCAGGTTTCGGTCCAGGTGACGCCGGCCCACGACAGGCCCACGCCAAAGCCGACCATCACGGTGCGAGTGCCCGGCTTGAGCTGCCCACCACGCCGCATGCGGTCGATCAAGATCGGAAGTGTGGACGACACGGTATTGCCGTACTCCTCAAGGTCGACCGGCATCCTCTCGTTGTCAAGCGACATCTTCTCACGGAGATGATTCAGAAGAAACGCCGTGGCCTGGTGCATGAGGTAGAAATCGACGTCCTCGTGGGCCCAGCCGGCGGCTGCGAGGGCCTGATCCACCGTGGGCGGGACGACTTCGAGAGTGAACTTGACCAACTCGGGCCCGTCCATGACGAGGCTGCTTGGCCAGCGTTTGCGTTTCCGCGGACGGATGGCCGACTCCTTGGGCCGGGCCCCGCCTTCGGTCACAATCAAGGTATCGGCACCCCGGCCGTCGGTCCCGAACACGAACGGTCCCAGGCTCGGTGCGTCGGCCGCCTCGACCAACGTGGCGGCAGCACCGTCGCCGAAGATCGTGCGCAGCGACCGGTCCGATGGGTCGATGTACTTCGTGTACGTTTCCGACGTGATCAAAAGCACGCGTTGGGCGGCGCCGCTGCGGATCAGTCCGTCGGCCATCGAAAGGCCGTAGACAAAACCCGAGCATCCGAGGTTGAAATCCAATGCCCCGATGGAGGTCCGCAACCCGAGCTGATTCTGCACAATACACGCCGTAGTGGGCAGGGGGTAATCGGGGGTCTGCGTGCAGAAGAGGAGAAAATCGATCGACGCCGGGTCAACGCCTTGCTCGACGAAGAGCTTCTGACCGGCCGCCACGCCCAAGTCCGAGACACATTCGTTCCGACCCGAGATGTGCCGGACCCGAACGCCCGTCTTGGCGTAGATCAGCTCCATGTCCCAATTGGGGAATTTGTTGCCGAGGTACTCGTTGTCTTCTATCGTGTCGGGGAAATAGGTGGCAATCGGGCCCACCGAAGCATATTTCATCGCGCATTCCTTCGCCGGTCGCATCCCCACATCGCGAAACATTACCACAGCCTGGGGCACCTAGGCAAGAACCGTAAGGTTACTCGTCGTTCCCGGCAGGTCAACAACAGTTCGAGGAACTGAGGTGCCGCGACAGCGCCCCATCCGGCGATATATAACCCATGCATTCTAGGGGATACGCCGCACGGTAGGCCGGCAGGAAAGTATGGCGCCCCCTATCGATGCGTGGAACGCACCGAGGGCGTCTTTGATAGACTTGTGACCCGTCAAACCGCTGACAAAGAGACTGTCGAAAGAATCCTCACTAAATGGGCGACTATGCCGCTTCATGAGGCAATCACTGCCCAGCGAGTGACATGCGCCGCCACGCTCCCAGCGATCTCCGTTCAACAGGCCCTTTCCAAAGGACTTGCGCGCAAACGACTTTGGAGCTGTCGTCGATCGTTTGCCGGTACCGCCCGAGCCGATCGGCACGCAACGTGCTTTAGGAAAAATGCGAAAACGACGGGAGATTCAAAAGGAAATCGAAGGAAAGAAGGACTCCGATGAACCGACCGACCTCCCGACTTTTGGATGTGACTGACACCGCAAAGGAACGCCTGCGGCGAAGTCCGTACATTCCCGTACGGTCGCTTTCCTGCGAGTTTGACCGAGGCGTGCTTCGCCTCCAAGGCCGTTTATCGAGCTTCTACTACAAGCAACTCGCCCAGGAGACGGTGGCCGGCCTATCCGGGGTCGAGCAGGTGGTCAACGACGTCGTTGTCCTTGGTTAGAAAGTAAGGAGGTGATCCATCCCCGAAACGCAGCGCTCATTCCATCAAGCTTGGCATCGTAGGAGGGAGGGTAGCGTATGATGAATCCACCGGAGGGTTCGGCTTGAGGGGCGACTGGCACGTCCCTCTTTAGTCGGCTCGGACGATATCTCACAACTTCAAGACATTACCCCGCCGGACCTGTTCGGCGGGGTGATGCTCTTTCTTGGCGCGCCGGTGCTCCGGCGGCCCCAGGCAATCGTGACTTTCCTTCTCTCCGGCGTCGAGGCTTGCCGATACCCTGATTGATGCGACCCTTACGGCAGGACGGGAGACTGAGAAGCTCCCCCAGGTACCACTTCTCGCTCCGCGTCTGGCAGGCGGTCTCACGTACCCCCAGGTTCTCGTCTGTCATGGAGGACGACGTTGGCCATCAGCACCCGTCTGAGACTGCTCCACCTTTTCCATCTTTCCAAACCCGCTTCAGA